>NZ_CDRRQU010000006.1:0-77201 GCF_977044495.1 Cetobacterium sp.
CTTGGTGGGCCATTACCCCACCAACTAGCTAATGGAACGCAAGGCTCTCTCTTGGCGCATATAGCTTTCATGAGTTTCCCATGCGAGAACCTCATAATATCCGGTATTAGCTGTCGTTTCCAACAGTTGTCCCAGACCAAGAGGCAAGTTCCTTACGCGTTACTCACCCGTCCGCCATCCTTGTTACCCGAAAGTAACTCGAATCGACTTGCATGTGTTAAGCATTCTGTCAGCGTTCATCCTGAGCCAGGATCAAACTCTTCATTCAAATATATTTAAAGTCCAAAGACTTTACGTTTACACCATTTATTGGTTTACCATTTCTGGTATCTGTTATTTTCATAACTTCTGACTATTTTCTCTATTCGGTTGCTAATGTCCTTCAATAATTCCTGTCGGCGGTGTTTCCCGCTGACAAGAATTATAGTATCATAATTTTTAATCTAAGTCAATAACTTTTTTTATTTTAATAAAACAAATTTATTTTCTTTAAAATCTTTCATTGAGATCATCTTCCGTTTTTCTAATCAAATCGTGTAAAGCTTTTTGTCTTTGAAGATACTTAGCTCTTCTTTTATTTACACTCTCTTTTGTTGTATTTATTATTGGCAGTAAAAATCCAGCTATAATTCCAGCTGAAAATCCATTGTTATAAAGATTTAAACCTCCATGAATTACTCCTATACTCTGTACAACTGCAATATGAAGCATCCCCGCTACAATTCCCCACAAAGGCCCATAAACACCAGCTACTGGTGCCAATGATGTTCCAAATAATCCAGATAATGCTATTGTAAAGCCATCTGTTGTACTTCCAAATTTACCTATAAATACTCCTAATAATATCGGTGTTATATTTAAAATTGTTTTTCCATAAGCTGAAAAGCCAACCACTGTTAATATTCCTGCCAACAGTGGTCCATTTAAAGTTTGCCCCAGTAAAATAGGATACATCATAGCTACAAATCCCATAATTCCCATATTTATAAATGTAAGTCCATACCCATATTTTATAACAAAATCACTTTTTAATCCTGTATCTTTTAATAAAATTTTATATCCTGTAAAGCTTTTGTTATTTATATAATATCCTATAAATATCAATGATAAAAAGACTCCACTAGCTATGACTTTCAGTTCTAAATCATGTTCTATTGAAATTATTCTTTGAGGAACAACTACAAACTGATAAAGTTTTAAAACCGAAGCTATTACAGCTCCCAGTATTCCACCCGTAAATCCTAAGTTATAAAGATTGAATCCTTCATGAAATCCTGCCATTTTTTTAGCTAACGGTGTCACAATAAAACCTATCACAATTCCCAAAACAATTGCATTTATATACGCATACTCACTTAGTACATGAATATTAAAAGCAACTTCACTAATAAATGGTGCAAGTGCACTTGTAAACGATATTGTTACTAAAATATCCCTAAACTCTATATGCTCATACTTTGAGTAAAGAATTCCACCCACATAGAATGGAAGAATATTTAGTATATTTTTTCCAAAAAAAGAAAAACCAAACACTGTAAAAAATGATGCTATTGCTATACCATTCAACGGTGTTCCTAGAAGTCTCATCAAAGTGTAGTTAAATATAAAAATTAAAAAAGCATTTAAAAATGTAGCTCCCATTCCACCAATAACTAAAAAATCTGTTATTAATACTGTTGGAGATGTTAAAATTCTTATAAATCCTCCTAATACATTCTCTTTTCCTCGCAAAACAAAATAAACGAATGTGGCAAAAAGTATCCCTGCGACAATCTCTATTAAAATCCAAATTTTCTTACTTCTATTTCCTTTAAAATTATCCAATCTATCACCCCTTTTAATTCTCTATTAAAATTTTAATATTTTTTCCATTAAAAATCAATTTTTTTATATATAAATCCATTGACTTTCCAGTGCTTCAATGATACTATTTAAACAAAAGTTTATTTATATAAACAATTGTTTAAAAGGGAGGTGCTTATGACTAATAGAGAGAAAGAAATTTTAAAATGGATTGAAGAAAATCCCTTTATATCTCAATCTGAATTGGCAGAAAAGGCTGATATTGCTCGCTCATCCGTTGCAGTACATATTTCTAATTTGATAAAAAAAGGAAAAATAATTGGAAAGGGATATATCATACAAAAAAAATCTTTTGTTTCTGTTATTGGCGGAACAAATATTGATATTTCAGCTCAGTCTTACTCGTCCTTAAGAGATTATGACTCCAATCCTGGAAAAGTTAATACCTCTTTTGGTGGAGTTGGGAGAAATATCGCTGATAATTTATCTAGATTAGATCAAGACGTCGAGCTGATAACAGTATTAGGTGATGATTTTAACAGTGAAGAAATTAAAAGAAATTGTAAATCTTTAGGAATTAATATATCTAATTCTCTAATGATTCCAAATTCTCCAACTTCAACCTATATATCAATTTTGGATGATAATAATGATATGAAATTAGCTATCTCCGCTATGGATTTATACGATAACCTCACTATAGACTTTATCAAATCTAAAAAAGAAATTTTGGATGAATCTAAGCTGTGTATAATCGATACTAATATTCCAGAAGAAACTATAAAATATATTGTTGATAATTTTTCGATTCCACTGTTTTTAGATTGTGTTTCTACAACTAAGGCTTTAAAAATAAAAAACTTTATAGGGAAGTTCCACACTATAAAGCCCAATCGAATTGAAGCTGAAATCCTTTCTGGTATAGATATTATAGATCAAAATTCATTAGAAAAATGTGCTAATTTCTTTATTCAAAAGGGAGTTAAACAAGTTTTTATTTCTCTAGGTGAAAAAGGTGTGTTCTATTCCAATGGTGAAACATCTGGTCATATGAAACCATTTAAAACAGAAGTTGTGAACACCACTGGTGCTGGCGACGCTTTTATGTCTGGTATCGCCTATAGTTATCTGGAAAATTTAGATATTATTGAAAGTTGTAAAAACGGCATTGCATGTGCTGCAATAGCTATTTCAAGTGAAAAAACAATAAGTGATAATATGTCTTTAGAGAATATCAATAGAATCAAGGAGGAAAATTTATGAATTTGGCAAAATATTTAGAAATTTCAAAAGAAGTTAAGGAAGCATTAGAGAACAATAAACCTGTTGTTGCACTTGAGTCAACTATTATATCTCACGGTATGCCTTATCCTCAAAATGTTGAAACAGCTTTAAAAGTTGAAGAAATTGTTAGACAAAACGGTGCTGTACCGGCTACTATTGCTATCTTAAATGGTAAACTTAAAGTTGGTTTAAACAAAGAGGAGATTGACTATTTAGGTAAAAAAGGATTAGAAGTTACTAAAGCTAGTAGAAGAGATATTCCTGCTATATTAGCTTCTGAAGATGATGGTGCCACAACTGTTGCATCTACTATGATTATCGCTGCTCTTGCCGGGATTAAAGTATTTGCTACTGGAGGTATTGGTGGAGTTCACAGGGGTGCTGAAACAACAATGGATATCTCTGCTGATTTGGAAGAGTTAGCTATGACTGATGTGGCGGTTGTTTGTGCTGGAGCTAAATCAATTCTTGATATCGGTTTAACACTTGAATTTTTAGAAACAAAAGGTGTTCCTGTTCTTGGTTACCAAACTAAGGAATTACCTGCTTTCTACACTAGAAAAAGTGGATTTAAAGTAGATTATAAAATGGATACTCCTGAGCAAATTGCTAAAACTTTAAAAGCTAAATGGGATGTTAATCTAAAAGGTGGAGTTGTAATTACAAACCCAATTCCCGAAGAGTTTGCTATGGACTTTGATACTATTACTACCGCTATAAATAATGCTGTTGCTGAAGCTGAAGAAAAAGGCATAAAAGGAAAAGACAGCACTCCATTCTTACTTGCTAAAGTTAAGGATATAACAAAAGGAAAAAGTTTAGAATCTAATATTCAACTAGTTTTCAACAATGCTAAGTTAGCTTCTGAAATTGCTAAAAACTACTGTAAATTATAAACTCGAAATATCTCTTTTAGAAAATCTAAAAGAGATATTTTTTTCATAGAATAAAAAAAAACAGGAACATACAAGTTCCCGTTAAATACTATTTTAATGGCTGGGGTGGCTGGATTCGAACCAACGCATGACGGAGTCAAAGTCCGTTGCCTTACCGCTTGGCGACACCCCAACATCAATAAAATAATATCATTTTTTTTTGACATTGTCAACGATTTTTTATTCTTCTACAATTTCTTCTTCTACTACTTCTACTGGTGTTATTTCCTGTGACATAACCTCTTTATACTTAGCTATAACTGAATCTGTTATATCCTTTCTAAGTTCTGGTGTTATCGGATGAGCTATATCCTTGTATTCACCATCAGGCATTTTTCTTGAAGGCATAGCAACAAACATTCCTTTTTGACCATCAATTACTTTTAATCCATGAATTACAAAACATTCTTCAAAAGTAACATCTACATAAGCTTTTAACTTAAGTTCGTTCTCATTTTTCACTGTTCTCAATCTTACATCTGTAATTCTCATTCTAAATGCACCTTCCTTATGATTTAGTAGTTTTATTTAAAATTGCAAAGATATATCTCGCAATCGTTAAATCTGTGTTTTAGTTTACTAATTCTCTTATCAATGTCCTCTGTCAAAAATGCATAAAATGCACTTCCACTTCCTGACATAAAAAACTTTAATTCCTCTATTTCTGCTAAACGTCTTTTAAACTCAATCAAAGTTTCATCTGATTTCAACAGTGCTTCCTCTAAATTATTCTCAATATATTTTTCGACCAATGGCAAATTACCATTTTTTAAACCTTCTATTATATTCTCTATATCTGCTTTTTTTAGATTTTTTGCACTCTTTACTTGTTTATAAGCTTCAGCAGTCGAAACTCCAAAAGGTGGTTTAAGTACAACCAAAGAAACTTTCAAATTATTTTGAATCTCCTCTAATTTTTCACCGATTCCCTGAACTCTTGCCGATTTATTCAATATAAAAAAAGGAATATCTGATCCTACACTTTTTCCTAATTCCAATAACTCTTCAATGGATAAAATATCCCCATGAAATTTATTTAAAAAATTTAAAAATGTCGCACCATTAGAACTCCCTCCTCCCAATCCTGCTTGATGAGGAATAATTTTTTCTAAAAAAACTTTTATTTTTAAAGGTGCTAATTTTGTTTTTTCATAAAACTTTTCGTATATTTTATAAAGAATATTACTCGAATCTACTGGAATATCCTTTTTATTTGTCTCTATTTTCAAATCTCCATTTTTATCTTCAATTTTTATTATTAAATTATCGCACAAATCAATCGGAATCATAGTCATATCTAAAAGATGGTAACCATTTTCTAAAACACCAACTATATTTAAGCCAATATTTATTTTAGCATTTGACTGAAGATTGAATATTTTCATTAAAATATATCCTCCTCACTATCTAAATCAACAACTATACCCTTGCTATCCAACAATTCCACTAGCTCAGATGTTTTGCTTTTTGCCACATTTCCTTCAGGAACTTCTAATATTTTAAATTTAAAATATTTATTATAATACTCAAGTTCCAATTCCATTCCCACCTTAACTTCTGTGCTGGCCTTTGCTACTTTACCATTCAATTTCGCTTTTCCACCATCTACCACTATTTTAGCAATTGGTCTTCTTTTTATTATTCTGCTCACTTTTAAAAATTTATCTAATCTCATCCTGTCCCTTCCTTTTTCGTAATATTATATATACCTTATTTTTTTCATAAGTCAATAGTTTTGAAAAATATTTTTATTTTTTAGATTCTTCCCAAAGTCTATCCATCTGTTCAAGAGTTGCTTCTTCCAAATCACAATTTTTTTCAACATATCTAAAACGTCTCTCAAATTTATTGGATGCTTCATTTAGACAAAGTTCTGGATTTACGCCCAAATGCCTAGATAAGTTAACCAAGGCAAAAAACAAATCTCCTAACTCCTCTTTAGCTTTTTCTTCGTCCCCAGACATAATTTCGTATCTCAGTTCACCGATTTCCTCTTCAACTTTATCTATAACTCCATGAACTTCTGACCAATCAAATCCTACTTTAGACGCCTTTTTTTGAAGCTTTTCAGCTCTTAAAAGTGCTGGCATCCCCTTTGGAACCCCATCTAAAATTGAAGCTCTTTCTGCGTGTTCCTTTTCTTCTTTTTTTATCTTTTCCCAATTTACTAAAACCTCATCTGAAGTCTTAATCTCTACTTTTTTTCCGAATACATGAGGATGTCTTCTAATCATTTTTTTTGAAATAGTATCAATCACATCCTCTATCTTAAACTCTCCTTGTTCTTCACATATATTGGATTGAAAAACTACTTGAAGCAATAAATCTCCCAATTCACCTTTTAGTTTTTCACCACCTTCATCCATAGCTTCTAAAACCTCATACGTTTCTTCCAGTAGATGGGGTTTTAGACTTTCTAAAGTTTGTTCTCTATCCCAAGGACAACCATCAGGTTCTCTCAATTTTTTTATAATCTCTATCAACTCATCAAATTTTTTCATTCAAATCGTCATCTCCTCTGTACCAATATAAAAATTTTAAAATATCCTCAAAGTAATATACTCCCCCTTCTTTTTGAGAGTATCTAGCTTTTTTGTCCTCAATAAGCTTTAGTAATTTTTCAAAGTTTACATAATTATTATCAAATTTTAAAAAATATTCTCCCTCTTTTTCTATTATCTCCTCAATTTTCAAATCTTTAGCTAATATCTTTACCTCTAAATACCTCAATAAATTTATTACTTCTTCGGGTAACGCACCAAATCTATCTACCATCTCCATTTTTATTTCAAACAATTTGTTTAAATCCCTTGTATCAACCAATCTTCTGTAGATTATTAATCTTTCGTCACCTTCTATATAATCTTTTGGAATATAGGAATCCTCTTTCAAAATAATTTTTGTTTCAAAATCTTCTTTATAATCCCCTTTTACTCTAGCCACCTCTTCCTGTAAAAGTTTAGTATAAAGGTTATATCCAAAAGTTTCCAAGGCACCATGTTGCTTATCTCCTAATATCTCACCAGCCCCTCTTATTCTCATATCTTCCAACGAAAGTTTAAAACCCCCTCCAAATTCTCCAATATCTTTTAAAGTTACCTCCCTCTCTAAAGCTTTTTTACCCAATTTTTTATCTTTATCAACTATTAGATAACAGTAACCTTTTCTTTTTCCTCTTCCTACTCTTCCACGAAGTTGATAAACTTGCGAAAGTCCTAATTTATCTAGTCCCTCTATCAAAATAGTATTTGCATTCTCTATATCAATTCCATTTTCTATAATCGTAGTACTCAATAAAATGTCAATGTCTCCATCTTGAAATTTTTTTAATTTCTCTTTTATATTTTTAGGTGTCATTTTTCCATGAATATAATCCACAGTTACAAATTTAGGAAGTATCTTTTTTAAATCATTTAATTTATCTTCTATCCTTTTAACTCTATTGAATATATAGAAAACTTGTCCCTCACGAGCTATCTCTTTCATGATAGATTCCCTAATTTCTTCTTTATTATCACCTATAAATTTTGTTTCTATGGGTGTTCTTCCCTCTGGTGCAGTTTCTATAACGGAAATATCTCTAATACCCAATAGTGCATAATTTAAAGTTCTAGGGATAGGGGTAGCTGTTAAAGTTAACATATCTACATTATGTTTCATTTTTTTTAATTTTTCTTTATCTTTTACTCCGAACTTTTGTTCTTCATCAACTACTATAAGCCCTAAATTTTTAAATTTTAAATCTCCTGATAAAACTCTATGAGTCCCAATAACAATATCTACACTCCCATTTTCAACTTTCTTTATTATTTCTTTTTGCTCCTTATCTCCACTTAACCTACTTAACAATTCAAGAGTTATCGGATACTCTTTATACCTTTCCACAAACCTA
The DNA here is from genome assembly GCF_977044495.1 of Cetobacterium sp. Classification (NCBI taxonomy): domain Bacteria; kingdom Fusobacteriati; phylum Fusobacteriota; class Fusobacteriia; order Fusobacteriales; family Fusobacteriaceae; genus Cetobacterium; species Cetobacterium sp. The sequence continues at coordinate 7,915 of NZ_CDRRQU010000006.1, forward strand.
TCATAGTGTTGCTGGGCTAGAACTGTTGTTGGAGCTATTATCAAAACTTGCTTTCCATCCATAACACACTTAAAAGCTGCTCTTATAGCAACCTCTGTTTTTCCATAGCCCACATCCCCACAGACAATTCTATCCATGACTTTTGAGGACTCCATATCTCTTTTAACATCTTTTATAGCATTTTTTTGATCTCTTGTTTCTATATATGGAAATTTTTCTTCGAATTCCTCTTGCCAAACTGTATCTGGTGAAAACTTATAACCTGTATGGAGAGCTCTTCTAGCTTGAATCTCTACAATCTCCTTGGCAAATTTAAGCATATCCTCTTCTAACTTTTCTCTTCTTCTTTTAAATCCTCTTCTTCCCAAATTATATAACTCAGGTGTTTTACCAGTTGAGACTAAAAATCTTTCTATTTTATTTAATCCTTCAATCGGTACAAATAGTCTATCTTCATCAGCATATCTTATAGCCAAGTAATCCTTTCCATCAATCTCTTGGATTCCTAAATAAATTCCAACACCATAATTTTCATGAATGATGTAGTCTCCTTCTCTAATTTGTGAGATATTTTCATATTTTACGCCATCTTTTGTACTTAACGACTTTATCTTCTCTGTGTCTCCTTCGCTTTTAATTACATCTATTTTTTTGGAAATATTTTCTATCTTTTCATACAGTTCCCTGATTTCATTCTCTTCATCTCTTTTTCTAACTATGGCTTCTTCCAACTTATATCTGACTATTTCAGCATTCTCTAAATAAGTATCACAGTTTCTATTTTTCCTTATCCTCTCTAAAAGTTCTATAAAATCTATTTTTTCTAAATTATTTTTGTTTATATACATATTTACTCTACTTATTTTTTCAAAACTTTTTTGATCCATAATAGAAAAATACGTTATTCTATCAATCTCGTCCCCAAAATACTCCACTCTAATTGGGTGCTCCCCGTTCAAGGGATAAATATCTACAATATCCCCCCTAACTGAAAACTCCATTCTTTCTTCTACTAAATAATTTTTTTTATATTCATTTTTTTCTAAAAGTTCTATGAGTTCCTTTCTTGTTATCCCCTCTCCTAATGACAGAGTCAAAATATCACTATTTAAGGAATAATGGGTCAAAATACCTTCTAAAGATGTTAAAATTATCAATTTTCTATTATTTTTTAAACTTTCTAAAAGCTGATAATTTACTCTATAATAGTCATCCTCTTCTTGAATATTTGAAAGTTCAATTAAATCAATCTCCTGCTGTTCAACTATGTTTTCAAAATAAATATCTATATTTTTATTAGAGGATCCTATATACACCACACTATTTTTATTATCTATTAAAAATTTGGGAATATCTTTTCTGAACATAATATGCCTCCTAATTCTTTTACATTTTATCCTTATTATACATTATTTATCCTAAATTAAAAGAAAAAGAGATTGAATCACTTCAATCTCCTTTCATGTATATAACTTAAAATAACTTTAGAGCTAAATTATGCAAAGAATCCAAATACCATAGACCCTAGAATAAGCATCATTGCTCCTCCCACTCTTGATGAAATTTGTGCAAAAGAAATAAGCTCCATTCTATCTGCCGCTCCAAGAACCGCAATGTCTCCAGACCCACCTCTATTAGCCATACATAATCCAGCTGTAATAGCTGCCTCTACTGGATAGAATTTCATTCTTCTAGACGCTAACATAATCAATAGAACTGCTCCTAAAACTATTGCTAAAGCAATCACTAAGTTAGCTATAGATAGAGAGTTTATAATTTCTTGTACATCTGTACCAAATCCTACTGCCCCCATTAGTACCCAAATAGTATATTTTGAAAAATATGCTTGAATCTCTTTTGACCCAGCTTTTATCGCTGCAGGAACGATATTTAATATATTTAAAACAATCGAATAAATTACTAAAAAAGCTAATCTATGCATTTCAAAAGGAAATCCTAACGAAGTCCATATTACTCCTGATATATGAGAAAACATAAATAAAACTCCGATAAAAGCAAATGCTGACGCAAGGTCTTTTGCTGTAACTACTACCTTAGGTCCCGCCTCCTCCTTTACCGCTTCTTTCGTATCATCCAATATTAAATTTCCATTTCCTGTTAAATTTGGATGCTTCTTTCCAAGCTCTTTTAAAAATGCTCCAGTAAAAATAGCGATAACATTGGCAATTGTTAATATAGAGATTGCAAATGCGAACCAATCCTTCGGATTTCCACCAGTTTTTTGTGCCCACATCTCTGACATAGGGATAGCTCCTGCTCCAGTTCCTCCCCCCATTATAGGTAAAACATAGTTCATAATAATATCTAAAGGTTCTTTTCCAAATAAAAGTCCTGCTCCTATTCCACCTAATGTAGCCCCAACTACTCCAATTAATATCAATGGAATATATCCCGCTATCGATTGAAGAAGAGTCTTTCTATTAACTGTTAAAACTGAACCAACTATTAAAGCTGGGATAAATAACTCTAAAAAGTTCACTGGTTGCTCACCGTAAAAAACATCAATCGCCTTTAAAACTTTTGTTGGAATTAAATTATAAGTCCCCATTACCGCTGAGGCAAAGAATACTAAAACCGTCCCTCCTCCAATATAGTCGTTCCATATTGGAATTCTATCTCCAATTTCACCAAATAAAATACCAAATACTGCCAATATGCTAAATATCACTAGAAAATTACCTCTTAAAAAAGCTGCTTCTTTTCCACCAAAAGGTACATACACAGTTAATGCAACTATTGCTAATAGTCCTAGAAACATTTGAATCGATAATCCGCTCCACTTTGACTGCTTTGGATCAAACAGTTCTTTGAAATTTTTTTGTGCCATTTTTTCTCCCCTTATCCCTCTAAATTTATGTATATTTTTTTGTTTTACTTATTGCACTGTACTATCTTTTTATCTTTCTAACAACATCAATTATGCTACCATCTCTGTATTCAACAACAGCTACAATCTGTTCTTCAAACTCTATCTCTTTCGGTTCTCCAACAATAAAATTTGCCAACTCTCGTAATTTATCCATAGTTACCAGCTCTATTCCAGCTCTTTGGAATTTTTCTAATAAATCAGTTCTAGTTGGATTTACAACTACTCCATAGTCAGTTACAACTACATCTACTGTACTTCCAGGTGTTACAACCGTTGTCACTTTATCAATTATTGTTGGTATTCTCCCTCTTGTCAATGGTGCAACTATAATTGATACATTTGCAGCAGCTGCGGTATCTGAATGTCCTCCAGAAGCCTCTCTTATAACTCCGTCTGAACCCGATATAACATTGACATTAAAGTCTTTATCCACTTCTAAAGCACTTAAAATAACAAAGTCTAACTTATTTACAGCTGGTGAACAGTTAAATGGGTTTGCATAAAAATCAGCGCTTACTTCTACGTGCTTTTCATTTCTTCCTATTGATTCAACCGCTGCTAAATCAAAACATTGTGTATCATAGAGTTGTCCCATCAATCCTTCTTCTAATAAATCAACAAAGGCTTTTGTTATTCCTCCCAAACCAAAGCTACACTTTATATTTCTTTTTAGCAACTCTTCCCTTATAAATCTTGTTACCGCCAATGAAGCTCCACCTGAACCCGTTTGCATTGAAAATCCATCATTAAAATATCCTGACGCTAACATTACATCTAAAACTTTCTTAGCCATCAATAGTTCTTTAGGATTTGATGTGAACCTTGTAGCTCCAGACATTATTCCATTAGGATCCCCAATTTCATCAACCACTACTACATAATCAACTTGTGTCTGCGGAATACTCATTGGACTATTTGGATAGTCAACTAAAGTATCTGTTATTATTATCACTTTGTCAGCGTAGGCTGCATCCACTTTTGCATACCCTAAAGATCCGCAAAGTGACTTTCCTTTCACGCCATTAGCATTTCCCATACAATCTGATGAAGAGGCCCCTAAAAATGCCACATCTATTTTTATATCTCCTTCAACAATAGCTCTTGCTCTTCCTCCATGAGACCTTATAACTGCCGGATAATCTCCTAACATTCCATTGGATATCTCTTTTGCTAAATCTCCTCTCAATCCACTTGAACCTAATCTATTTACTACTCCAGATTTAATATGCTTTACAATCCCTTCATGAGCTTTAGTGAATGAACTAGCCTCCACTCTAAGATTTTTAAATCCCATCTCAGCCAATTTATCTAAAACCATTGGTAAAACTTTATCTCCATTTCTAAAATGGTGGTGAAAAGATATCGTCATCCCATCTTTTAATCCTGAATTTCTTATTGCTTCTTCTAAAGAGTCTACAACTTTAGTTCTTTTTATAGCACCTTTTAAAGATTCTGTATTTTTATTAACAGACCCTTCAGGTTGATTAGTAAATGGAGCTTTATATGCTTTTCTTTCTCCGTAACCTTTTATTGTTTTTAAAAGATTTTCGTCAACTCTTTTATTTGTCATATTACTCGTCTCCTCCTAATCTTACTCCAGCTGCCTTTGCTAATCTCAAAACATGCTCGGCTCTTTCAATAATTGGCTTATCTACCATTTTTCCATCAACTGTAAATACACCTTTATTTTGCTCCAAAGCTTCTCTTGTCGCATCTACAATTTTCTTAGCTTTTTTTATATCAATATCTGAAGGTGTATACACTTTATGAAGTAACTCAATTTGTCTTGGATGAATTAAAGATTTTCCTGAGAATCCCATCTGCTTTATCATTGTTGCTTCTTTTATAAATCCTTCATCATTATTTACATCTGAATAAACAGAATCTAGAGCATCTATTCCAGCTGCCCTAGCTGCCATTACTATTAGTCCTCTTCCCGTAAATAGCTCTACTCCTTCTGGAGACCTATTTGTTTTTAAATTAGTTACATAATCCTCCCCACCAATAGCCATTCCAACTAACCTCTTTGAAGAAGTTGCAATCTGATAAGCATTTAAAGCACCTAAAGGGCTCTCTATAGCTACCATCAACTTTGTTGTTCCAACTGGAATTCCAGCTTCTTTTTCAATTCTTTCTACATGAGCTTCTACATCTAAAACATCTTTTGGCGTATCAGTTTTAGGTATTCTTATAATATCTGGTTGAGCTCTTACGATAAACTCCAAATCCTCTACCCCATATTCTGTATCCAAAGCATTGATTCTCACAACCGTTTCTATATCTAAACTCTTATATATTGGCTTCATTTTTTTTAGCATATTGTAAACTAAAAATCTAGCTGAATCTTTTTCTGTCACAGCAATAGCGTCCTCTAAATCAAACATTATTGAATCTGGTCTATATATATGTACATCTTTTATTACCCCTGGATTATTTCCTGGAATAAAAAGCATTGAACGTCTTAATTTCATTTCTTCCTCCTACTTCCAAGTAAATTTTTGTTGAGCTGCTCTTGTAACAACTGTTTGGATTCTACTTTTAATCACTGGCTCAATAGCCCCTTTATCAGTAACTAAAATTTTAGCCGAAGTGACTCCAAGCTCTTTCAAACTTTCCAAAATCACCCTTCTGACATCATCTCCATACTGTCCCATTACAACACTTTCAATCTCTAATTCAATTCCTGTAGCATTTGGCTCAATTATTACGTACATATCGCTCGATTCAAGAGTACCTGCCACTGCTTTCACTTTGATTTCCATCTTCTGGCCTCCACTTTATTTTTATTTAAACATTGCTAATAACACTCCCGCTGCTACCGCTGAACCAATAACTCCCGCTACATTTGGTCCCATAGCATGCATCAGTAAAAAATTACTTGGATTCTCCTCTTGTCCTACTTTTTGGACAACTCTAGCCGCCATTGGTACAGCACTTACTCCCGCTGCTCCTATCATAGGGTTTAACGTCCCTTTGCTAAACTTACACATAACCTTTCCAAAGATTACTCCTCCTGCCGTTCCAAAAGAGAAAGCAAAAAGTCCTAAAATTATTATCTTTATTGTTGCAAGATTCAAAAATGCTTCTGCATTCGTAGTCGCTCCTACTGTCAGCCCTATAAATATTGTAATTATATACATCAATGCTCCCTTTATGTGTTCCACTAAATTTGGAACAAGCCCACACTCTTTAGCTAAGTTTCCGAACATAAGCATTCCCACCAAAGGAATTGAGGATGGAATTATTAATGTCACTACTATTGTAACCACTATTGGGAAAAGTATTTTTTCTCTTTTACTTACATTTCTAAGTTGAGTCATTTTTATCTGTCTCTCTTTTTTAGTTGTCAACAATTTAATTATAGGTGGTTGAATTACAGGTACTAATGCCATGTATGAGTATGCAGCTACCGCTATTGGTCCCAACATATGTGGTGCTAATTTTGAAGTTAAATAGATTGCTGTTGGTCCATCTGCTCCACCTATAATTCCAACTGATGCTGCTTCATTACCATTTAACCCCAATAAAACTGCTCCTACAAAAGCCCCAAAAATTCCAAGTTGTGCTGCTGCTCCAAGAAGCAAACTCTTAGGATTTGCAATCAACGGACCAAAATCCGTACTTGCTCCAATTGCTAAAAATATTAGTGGAGGGTAAACTCCATATTTAACCCCTTGATATAAAATATTTAAAAGTCCATCTTTGTCCATTATCCCTTCGCTAATTGGTGCTGGTAAGTTCACTAGTAACATTCCAAAAGCTATCGGAAGTAAAAGATATGGCTCATATTGCTTTTTTATTGCTAAAAACAATAGGAATAGAGCAACTAATATCATAATTCCTTGATTTAGTGCTATCATTGCAATTCCCGTTGTTGCAAATAGGTTATTTAAAAACTCCATTTTAACTCCTCTCTAATTCATTCATTTTATTAAGATATTGTTGCTACTAATGCTCCACCATCAACTGTATCACCTTTGCTTACAGTAATTGATTCTACAACTCCATCAACTGGCGAAACAATTGGATTTTCCATTTTCATAGCTTCCAATACTAATAAAGTGTCCCCTGCTTTTACTCTAGTTCCTGGAGTTACCTCTATCGATACCACTAAACCTTGCATAGGTGCTTCAACTTTTGTTCCACTTCCTGTTGGCGTAGCCACTGAAGTAGGTACTGCTGTAGTTGTCGATTGAGGTGTTGTTATTGTCCCGTTTATCTCCCTAACTGATTCTACTTCTACTTCATATACTTTTTCTCCAATTTTAACTTTATATACTTTTATCATCTTTAGTTACACTCCTATTTAATTTAATTTAATTTAATTTAATTCTTTTATCCCTATAACTCTTACATTGGCATCTTTATCTTCTCCAGCTGCCTCTATACACGCTACCATCATTGCTACTCTCATCTCTTCACTTGTTATTTTAGATGGATCAAACTTTTCTCTTTCAACTTTTTTTGCCGTTGGTACAACTTTTTTTATCTCTTGATTTTTTTCTGCTGGGATATATTTAAACAGAGAAAGAACAAAAGCTAATATAGCTAATATTATGAACACAACTAACATACTTATCAAAGTTATTTCAAAAGATGTTATAAGTGATATTGCCCCTTTAAACATTCTTATAAATCATTCTCCTTTCAACTAAAAAATTATATTTATACTTCTATACTCTTTTTCCTCTTTAGATTTACCTCTGTTTTCTAAATATGGTTTAGCAATTTGTGGAAACATAGCATACATCAAAACATCTTCTGGACTTTTTGCCAATCCACCTATCTCCTTTGCAATCTCAGCGTATTCAGGTTTTAGAAGATCTGCAGGTCTTCCTGTAAATACTGATTCATCTCCAATAATCTTTCTCTTTATCTCTTCAGATATCGGTGCTGGAGATTTTCCATAAAGGCCTTTCACATAATCCTTTATCTCTTTTGGTATCATCTTATATCTTTCCCCAGTCAACACATTAAATACGGCTTGAGTTCCTACCATTTGACTCAACGGTGTTACTAACGGTGGATATCCCAAGTCCTCTCTGACTCTCGGAATCTCCTTTAAAACGTCCTCATACTTATCTGCTGCTTTTTGAGCTGTCAATTGAGAAACCAGATTTGATAACATTCCACCTGGCAATTGGTACTCTAAAATACTTGGTTCAACAAAATAAGCTTGCATATTTAATATTTTTTCATCCATATATTTTTTTCTAATTGGCTTAAAGTATTCTGCAATCTCTTTTAAAAGCGATAAATTGAGTTCTGGATCCCTTTCCCCACCCTCAAAAGTTCTAACCATAGATTCTGTTGCAGGTTGTGCAGTTCCCCCAGCAAAAGTTGAAATTGATGTATCAATAATATCTATCCCCGCATCTACAGCTCTTAAATAAAGCATACTTGCTATTCCACTTGTTGCATGAGTATGTAACTCCAATGGCACATTGATTACCGATTTAATCTCTCGTATCAAATTGTATCCTGTTTCAGGTAATAATATCCCTGCCATATCCTTTATAACAATTGAATCAGCTCCCATACTTTCCATCTCTTTTGCTAACTCTTTGTAGTACTCCGTTGTGTGAATAGGACTTATTGTATAGGCGATTGAAAGTTGACAATGTCCACCATATTTTTTAGTAGCTTCCGCCGCTACTTTTAAGTTCCTTGTATCATTTAATGCATCAAATATTCTAATTATATCAATACCATTCTCTATCGATTTTTTTACAAATTCCTCCACTATATCATCAGCATAATGTCTATATCCTAAAAGATTCTGACCTCTCAATAGCATCTGCAATTTCGTATTTTTAGCTCTCTTTTTTATCTCTCTCAATCTCTCCCAAGGATCCTCATTTAGAAATCTAATACAAGCATCAAAAGTGGCTCCTCCCCAAACTTCTAATGCGTGGTATCCTACTTCATCCATTTTTTCTACAATTGGAAGGATCTCTGCAGTTGTCAACCTTGTAGCTATTAGAGATTGATGTCCGTCTCTTAGACAAGTCTCTGTTATTTTAACTTTATTTTTCAAAATATCCTCCTTGGTATTCGGTGTCCCGTATTCTGTATACAATTTATTATCTACATTAGAGTATACAATATTTTTTATTTTTGTCAAATTATTTTTTGTATGTTTAATATAATAAAAAATATAATTTTAGTACAATTTGAACTACTTTTCTAAAAAAAAATCAGAATTTCTTCTGATTTTAACTTTCAACTTGTTTTATTAAGAACTCCTTAGCTTCCAATAGATGTCTTCTATTTATAGCTATAGCCTCCTCTTTTTTACCAGCTTTTATTAACTCAACTATCTTAGCATGATCTCTATGGGCATTCAATCTTCTATCATTATTTTCGGCTGATATTTTTCTAAATTTTTTCAAATACAGATTCAAATTATTTATTAAAGTCACTACTCTTGGAAGATCTGAAATATTATAGAGTATTTTATTAAACTCAGAGAAGTATTTAAAAACTTCTAAAGATTTCTCTCTATCGTTAATTATAGCTGCTGCCCTTCCTACATTTTCCTCTAATCTTTCAATATCTTTTTCTGTTATTTTTTCAAATAACTCCTCAAATATAACTGTTTCTAAAGCTATTCTGATTTTTACTACCTCTTCCACATCTTTTTTAGTAGTTTTTGGTACTGTTACTCCACCTTTCTCCCTTGCCTCTATAAGACCTTCCAGTTCAAGCATTCTAATCGCTTCTCTTAAGGGTGTTCTACTTATGTTAAGCCTTTCTGCAAACTCTTCTTCTACTATTCTGCTTCCCTCTTTTATCTTTCCATTTACAATTTCATCTTTCAAATAATCATACACTTGTTCACGTATTGATTTTTTCTTTTTTATAACCATCATATTCCCCTTTATATTCAATTGTCTCTAGGTATTCTCTAAGTGATTCATCAAAAATATCTAACATTTTATCTATCTCTTCTCTTGTAATTATGTATGGTGGCATAAAATATACAATATTTCCCAATGGCCTTAAAATAGCTCCCTTTCTTAAAGCTATTTTATATATTTCATATCCAGCTCTCTCTCCTGGAATTCCAACCAATTCAATAGCTCCAATTAATCCTATTTGTCTATACTCTCCAAAATAAGGAATCCCCTTCAATCTCTCTGTTGCAACGCTTCTTAAATAATCACCTTTTTCTTTTATAACCTTCAATATGTTTTCCTCTTCAAAAATTTTCAATGTTTCTACAGCTATTCTACACCCTATTGGATTTCCTGAATAACTATGGGAGTGTAAAAATGACTTTCCTTCCGAGTAATCAGCGTAAAAAGCATTGTATAACCTATCTGTTATTAAAACTATGGACATTGGAAAATATCCAGCTGTTAATCCTTTTCCAATACACATAATGTCAGGACTAACTCCTGCGTGTTCTATCGCAAACATTTTACCAGTTCTTCCAAACCCCATTGCTATCTCATCTACAATTAAATGAATATTTAATTTTTCTGTCAATGCCCTTAGCTTTCTAAGATATATTGGTGAATATATTTTCATTCCAGCAACACCTTGAACCATTGATTCAATTATTACACCTGAAACTTTAGCACTATTTTCTGTTAAATAATCCTCCATATAAATAAAGCATTCGGCATCACAGTTCTCACGCTCTTTGCCAAAAGAACATCCAAAACAGTCTGGTCCTTTCACTTTTATCCCTTCCCTTAAAAGAGGCTTATATATATCCGTAAATCTATCCATATTCCCAACGCCTAGTGCACCTATAGTTTCACCATGATAGGCACCTTCTATCGAAACAAATGTATTTTTCTGTGGATTTCCAGTTTGTGCATGATATTGAAAACTTAATTTTATAGCCACTTCAGTACTTGAAGATCCGTTATCTGTAAAAATAAGTTTATTGAGTCCGTCTGGTGCAACAGCTACTAATCTTTCTCCCAATTCAATTGCCGCTTCATGAGAAAAATTTGCAAAAATTATATGTTCTAATTTATCTATCTGCTCTTTTATGGCCCCATTTATTCTTGAATTACAATGTCCAAATAAATTAACCCACCAACTTGAAACACAGTCCATATATCTATTTCCAAACTCATCCTCTACATATATCCCATCTCCCTTTACTATCACCATAGGAGGAAGCTGCTCATAATCTTTCATCTGCGAACAAGGATGGAAGATATGTTCTAAATCTTTTTTTTGTAAATCACTTAGATTTCTCATTTAAGGTACACCTCTTCAACTCTAAAATTTATATATTTAATACAAAAAATAATCTTTAATTCCTATTATAACATAAACACTTTTTTATTATCTATTTTTCTTTTTTTACTGGATAAAATTCCAAGCTCCTCTCTATATTTTCCTATCGTTCGTCTCTGAGCTGAAATGTTTTTTTCTCTAAGTTTTAATAAGATTTTTTCATCCGATAGTGGATTATTTTTATCTTCGGATTCAATAATTTTTAAAATCTCTTTTTTTACCAATTCAGTTTTACTATCCAAAATGATATATTTTTTTAAACCTTCAATTTTACCATCTATTCTTATAAATTTATCTCTTAGTGCTCTCGAAATTGTTGATTCATGAAGATTTAAAGCAAATGCGATATCTTTAACTTTTAAAGTTTTTAAATTTTTAGAAAAAAGAATATAGTCTTTTTGGTAATTTAAAACATATTTTCCAACTTCTAAAAGTGTATTTTGTCTTTTTAACAAACCTTTTTCGAGAGCTAAAGCCAACATCTGATCTTTTCTATTGTCACTTTTTAACCTTATTTTTGGAATTTCAGCTTCGTTTAATTTTACGACAATTTCACCAGTAGATGTTTCCACAATTAAATCAGGAACAATATAGTTTATTTTTCTGTTCACATAAAATCCTCTTGCGGGTTTGGGATTTAATTTTTTTATTATATTCACATAGTCCTTTACCTTAGAAAGAGGTATGCCTCTCTCTAGAGAAATTTTTTTAAATTCCTCATCTGCAATATCCTCTAAATTTCTCTCTAGAATGTCTGACAATGTAGCTGTCAAAATTCCTTTATTCTTAAGTTGAATTTTTAAACATTCTACAAGATTAGTGGCACCAACCCCTATGGGTTCTAAAGTATATAAAGTTTTTACACTCTCCTTAAACAGATTTGGCTTAAAACCACCACTTTTCCTTAACTCCTCTAAACTTGAAGCTAAATAACCTCTCTCATCTAAGTTATTTATTAAATACTCTAAAATATCTCTAATCTCCCTTTTTAGTTCCAAGTAACTTATCTGTTCCTCCAAATAATCTATTAAACTTTCATTCTCCTCCCCTATATTTTCTATATAGTTTTCATATTCCTCACTTCTAGAAAAAGAGGATTTTGGAAAAACAAGCTCTATATTTGAATTTTTTATGCTCTCCTTTTCTAAATACTTTTTTAATTCTTTTAGACCCATTGTTAAAATCTCTATAGATATTTTCATTTCCATAGAAAGATTTAACTTTAAACTTTGATCTAACCCCAATTTAAAATCCATAGCTCCCCCTATTTTTTCGAGATATAAAAGAGGTAGAGTCTAAATCTATTTACACTCTACCTAATTATTAGCTTTTTTTAAATTTAAACTCTTTTTCAAAATAAACTTTAATTACTTTTCCTTTATAAATAATTGGTTTGAACTTCCATTTTTTTAAAACTTTTTCTACCTCTTCTCTAAAGCCAAATCTGCTTTCACCGGATATAAACTCTATCTTTTTTACTGTTCCATCAATATCTACAAGAAATTTAACTTTGACAATTCCAACTCCATTATACCCTATTTTTTTCGCTTTTATAGGATATTGAGGATCTATTTCTTTCAATATTTCATACTCTATTCCGTCTTGAGAAGTCGCAGTAAATATACCATCCTCTCCCTGCAAAAATCTATTTTGATCTTTAAATTCATTATAGACTTCTTCTGCCTTGGTACTCTTTTGTTCTTTTTTTTCCTGTTTTTTAACTTCTACCTTTTTTTTTGTAATTACCTCTTTTTTCTCTATCTCTTTTCTTTCTTCCTTCATTACTTCTTTCTCCACTATTTTCTCTTGTGATACGACTGTTTCCTCCTTTTTTTCACTCTCTTTTATTGAACTAATATCGGTATTATCACTAACTGCTCTCCTATTTTTCACCGATACCACCACTGTATTTTTTTCCTTAAATTTTATCTCCTCATCTTTTGTAAAACCAAATAAAAAAAATATAGCTATACCGTGTAAAATAACTGATAAAATATAAAATTTACTCATAAAAGTTCAGCTCCACCTTATCCACACCATTATTCTTCAATGTACTTATTGCTTTTACTACAGCTTCATATTTTAAATTTTTATCTGCACTTATTGTTATTTTCTCTACATTTAAAACTTTCTCCCCAATCGTTTCCAACGTAATCGGATTAGAAACCTTATCCACCAATAAAAAATGATTTTCATCTTTATCTATAACCAATTCATACATAGCTTTGGATGTTTCAGAAATCATATCCCCTTTGGGAAGTTCCAACTTAAATCCACTATATCTATCAAAAGTTGTAACTAACATGAAAAATATCAAAAGTAGGAATACAACATCAATTAATGGTGTTAAATCCGGAGTCGCTAAATTTCTTCTCTTTGTTCTTCTTTTCATCCCCTTACCTCTTCACTATATTAACTATAAATGTGGCTGTTTTTTCCACTTCTAAACTCATTTTCTCTATTTTTTTATTGAATATATTATAAGCTATTATTGAAGGTATCGCAATTATTAATCCCCCTGCAGTTGTTAACAAAGCTTGAGATATTCCACCAGCTATAGCATTTGGATCTCCCGTTCCAGAAACTGCAATTTTACCAAATGCTTCAATCATTCCCGTAACAGTCCCTAAAAGCCCAATCATAGGAGCGGTATATGCAATAATTCCTAAAATATATGTATTTCGTTCCAATATATCCATTTCCTCTAACTCTATTTCTCTCAAAAGTTCATCACTATTTTTATAATCTCCAACTAGACAATAACGAATTAAAAATTTTGTCAAAGTTTTTCCAACAACACCTTTCTCTTTCTTAGAAAGTTCTATCGCCTCACTATACTTTCCCTCTATTAAAAATTCTTTTATCTCTTTTTTTAACATAGAGTCCACTGATATTTTATTTTTTATAAAACACAAAGATCTTTCTAAAATTACCCCTAAAGAAACCACTGATAAAATAAGTAATATATAAAGTATCGGTCCTCCAGCTTTTATATAATATAACATCCCATCCTCCAAATTTTAATAATATCTATAGTTAAAGTATATATTATTCAATGAAAAAGAGCAAGGTTAATACCTTGCTCTTCAATAATTAATTTGTAGTTTTATTTGTTTTTAACATCTCATATCTCATTTTCATCTGCTCTGTTTTCATCTCAGCTTGAATATTAGCTCTTTCTTTATTGATTTTTTCAATGTTTGAAAAATCTGGATTCTCTTTAGCCATTTCCTTCATCATAGCCACTTTATTTTCTTGAAGTTTAATTCTTCCCTCTTGAAGCTTTGGGTTTGTTCTCATTTTCTCTCTCATTAAAGCTTTTTCTTCACTTGTTTGACACTTACCCATCATCATTTTTCCGCCATTGTTATGTCCCATTCCATCAACTGACATTCTGTGCCCATTGTTTCCCTTTGCCATTGCTACTGTTCCTAATCCTAAAGCCATTATAGATACTAATAAAAATTTTTTCATTTTTTATACCTCCTAAGTTTTCTCTTTACACAAACATATTAACAAAGTTTTATGGCTAAAATATGGCAAAAAATATTTTTTTGACTTTTTTATCTCTTTAATTCTTCATATATTTTTTCAATCTCATCAAAAACTCTATGGGAGGCTCTAAGTATCTCGCTAGAATCGATGATATATATATTTTTATTTTTATAAGCATCTGTTTCTTCAATTAACTGCAAACTATTTTTTATCCCTTCAATATTTTTTACTCCTCTAGTTCCTATAATATATTTTGGATTTTCTCTTAAAATATACTCTGAGGATACAATTGGTTTTTTCCCTACTTTTGGAACTATTACATCTAATCCTAAAGTTTCTAAAATTTCTACAGGAAGAGAGTTTTTTTCAAAAGATGTAGGTGGAGAATCGGAATATAAAACTACAGCTTTTCCTTGTAACTTAAAATTTTCTCTTATATATTCCAGTTTACTATTCAACTTTTCCACAAGTTCTTTGCTCTCTTTTTCTCTATTTACTAACTTCCCCAAAATTAATGTATTTTTTAAAATATCATCCAAATTTTTATTTGAAAAAGTTATTGATGGTATATTAAATTTTTCTAATCCATTTTTTTCACTTCCCATAACATTAAAAATAACTAAATCTGGTTTAAAAGATAAAATTTTTTCCAATGAAGGTTTAGATACACTTCCAGCTAAAGGTAATTTTTCAGTTTTTTCCTGTGGCCAAATTTTTTTACTATGATTTGCAATAGCCACGATATTATTATCTGCTCCCAATTCATATAAAATCTCTACCGCTCCAAAGTTATATACAACTATTCTTTTATACTCTTTCAACAAAATTTTTTCATTATTTTCACCCAAAACATAGTCGCCAACTATATCCAGAGAAAATATTTTTAAGGACAATACTAAAAATAACAAAATTGATCTTCTCATTTTTCACCTCGCTTAGGTAGCACATATATATCATTTTCCAAATTTAAAATTTTTGGTGTAAAATTATAGATTTTTTCTAACCACTCCTTTTTTATAACTTCTTTTGGTTTGCCTGAAGTTGCTATTTTCCCATCTTTTATAAAAAGAATTTTATCACAGAATAATGAAGCTAAATTTATATCATGAATCACAATTATTCCAATCATTTTTTTTATTCTAATCTCTTCTTTCAATAGTTCTAGAAATTCTAAAGAATAGTTTATATCTAACGCTGAAGTAGGTTCATCCAATAAAATAACTTCGCTATGTTGAATAAATGCTCTCCCTAACAAAACTCTTTGAAACTCTCCTCCACTCAAACTTTTTATATCTCTATTCAAATAATTTTGCAAATTTAGTTTTTTAACAACTCCATCCACTATCTTATCATCCTCTAAATTTAAACCTTTAAAGCTATTTTTCATATGAGGTACTCTTCCTAACTTTAGTACCTCTAATACTGTAAAATTTAAGTTCTGATTAGATTTTTGTGCTATAAAGGATATTCTTTTAGCGAACTCCTTTCTTGAAAGCCTTTCAGCCTCTAAATTATCTAAAAAAATTTCACCCTTCTCTTTTTCTAAAAACCCCATTATAACTTTTAAGAGAGTACTTTTTCCACATCCATTCGCTCCTAATATACCAACAAGTTCACCCGGAAAAAAGTTGTAGCTTATATCACTTAAAACTTCACAATTTCCATATGAGTATTTTAAATTTTTTAATTTTAAAATTTTCATCATACACCTCTTCGATTTTTAAAAGCCAAATATATAAAAAACGGAGCTCCAAATATAGCTGTTACAACCCCTATTGGCATTTCCATAGTCGTCAATAATCCTCTTGAAATAGTGTCACATAGCAATAAAAATAATCCTCCATACAGCATTGATAAAGGTATTAGTCTTATATTACTGCTTCCAAATATAATTCTAACTAGATGTGGTATTATAAGCCCCACAAAACCTATCATTCCTGTAAAAGCTACTGAAAACCCAACCATAAATGTAGAAATCATTAACACCCTATACTTAAATTTTTTTATATCTACTCCTAAACTATGAGCCTCTTCATCCGAAAGTAAAATTATATCTAAATTATACCTATTCAAATAAAAGTACACCAACGAAAATAAAAGTGGAACTAATAAAATTGCTATTTTTTTCCAATCTGCACCACCCAGATAACCCATAGTCCAAAGAACAACTCTAAAACTATCTTCACCTACAAGATACATCACTAAAGATATTAACGCCCTCAATAGGGCTGAAATAGCTATTCCTATTATCAAAAGAGTAGACAAATCTAAACTTCCTCTTCTACTATTAGAAAGTTTAAAAATTATTAGTGATGTTATAAAAGAAAATATAGAACCAAAAATTCCAAAATATATTTCTGAAAATCCTAACAAGAATGCTATGACTGCTCCGAAAGTACCACTAGCTGATATTCCAATTATATATGGGTCCGCCATTGAATTTCTAAAAAGTGTTTGAGTTAAAGCGCCACTACTCCCTAATAGCATTCCAATTACTATTGCCATAATTGCTCTTGGTACTCTCAAATTCCAAATTATTTTATGCTCTAATGAACCCGTATCTCCATTTCCCAAAAGTAAATTTAGTCCTTTAATGAAGTTTATTTCATAGTTTCCTATGAAAAGAGAAAAACAAAAAAGAAAAATTAAAACTCCAACTGAAAATATGGCTATATCTTTATTTTTTGAAATCATTGTTCTACTCCTTTTATCCTTTATTCAAAAAATAAATCCCCCAAAGTTACTCGGGGGATTTTTTATCTTATTAAAATTTTAAATATGTCAATGGATTCTCTATTTTCCCATTTTTTCTTATTTCAAAATGTAAGTGAGGACCACTCACTCTTCCCGTGGCTCCACTTAAGGCTATGTGTTGATTCTGTGATATTTTTTCACCTTTTCTCACATCTATTTGACTAAGATGAGCATATCTTGTTTCATAGCCATCTGAATGCTTTATTATAATTAAATTTCCATATCCACTAGCTCTTCCAGCAAAAGTAACAACACCCTCTCTTGCTGAAACAACTTTTGTACCGATTTTAGCTCTTAAATCTACACCAGCATGATTTAAGACTTTCTTAAGAACTGGATGATTTCTTGAACCAAAACTACTAGTTAAACTCATAGCAACTAAAGGATTAGAAAAAGTTCCCAAATTTGTTTTTTTAACATACTCTTGCTTAAAACTACTTAGATACCTTGAAACTTTAGGCTCTCTCAAAAAAATCTTTGCTCCTATCAAAAGTCTATCAATCTCATTGTCCTCTTTGATTGTTTTAATATCTACTTCAAATCTTTTTGACAACCCCTCAAAAGTATCCCCTTTTTTTACTGAATAAAATATTCCAGGTTCTGTTGGAATATTTATTTTTTTTCCTACTTGAAGAACTCTTAAATTTTTATCAATATTATTTGCGTATATATAGTCAGTTTTTATCTTATACTCCTTAGATAAATCTGAAATAGTATCTCCTTTTTTAATCACATATTCCATATTTTCTAATACTACTTTTTCTTCTAAATCAATACTCTGGTCAAGATCCGCTAACTCTTGTCCCTCTTGGTCATCCCACTCTTTAGCAATTTTATTTTCTAATTCTAGATCCTCTATCGTAGAGCTCTCTGAATTTTCTATTGAAATTTCTGTCACTTTCTCTTCTAAGTCTTTAGATATCCCTTCTTGGACTGGACTTTCAGTGACTGACTCTTGTTTAGCAACAACAACTTCTTTCTCTGTATCATTTTTTAAAACTTTAACTTTTTCCGCTGTAGCAATTTCAGTTTCAATAACTTCCTCACTCTTTGCTAACTCGTTATTTTCAATTACCTCTCTATTTTTAGACTCATTAGTTTTTAACGTAAATTCTCTATAATAAATTGATGTTACTAAAAAGACTAAAATACCTATGACTAATTTTTTTCCTTTTTTCATAACTCACCATTCTTTTCCTCATTTTTAGTATTTTTATAAATTTTTATAAATTTTACCATATTTTTGTCTTTTAAGTCTAGTTTTTATTTTTTTGTATTTTTTAAGTTCCTATCTTTCTAATTCAGTATATAATCTACATAAAAATAACTATTGGCTTGTTATTTAAAGGATGCTTCATCACTTCTACCTCTATTTGGAATATCTCCTTTATTTTTTCAGGCACAATTACCTCTTCTGGTGTTCCTTCATACTTTATTTCACCATCTTTTATGGCAAAAATATAATCACAATAACGGCTTGCTATATTTATATCATGAATTACTGCAACTATAGTTTTATCAAGGCTTTTTACTAAATCCATAATCTGGTATTGATACCTTACATCTAAGTGATTTGTTGGTTCATCTAATAATAGCACTTGACTCTCTTGTGCTATAGATCTAGCTATTAAAACTCTTTGCATCTCCCCGCCAGAAAGAGTTAAAAAACTAAAATCTTTTAAATGCTTCATTCCAACCTTTTCCAAAGCTTCATCAATATCTTTTTCATAATCTCTTTTTGAAAATAAAGAACTTTTATTATATTTTCCCATCTCAACTATCTCTTTAACCGTGAAATCAAAAATAATTTTTTGATTTTGGCTTAAAACAGATATTTTTTTAGATAACTCTTTCACAGAGTAATCATTCAACTCTATGCCATCCACATAAATACTATTTTTCTTAGGAATATAATTTCTATAGATATTTTTTAAAAGTGTACTCTTTCCACATCCATTTTCGCCAATTATACCTATAAATTTTTTTTCTTCTATGTTCAATCTAATATTTTTTAAAATATCCCTTTTTTCTATTTTAAAATCTAAACTATCTATTTTTATCACAATTATCCTCCAAAATTATAACTATTTTTTCTTAACATACTCATAAAAAATGGAGCACCTAACATAGATGTTACAACTCCTATTGGGATTTCTTGTGTCTTAAATATCATTCTTGTTAAAGTATCTGTTCCTAATAAAAATAAAGCACCTAAAACTATTGCACATGGAATCAATCTTTTGTGATTACTCCCAACTAATCCTCTAGATATATGAGGAATTACTAATCCTACAAAACCAATTACACCTGTTGCAGAAACTATAAACCCAGTTAGAAAAGTGGATATAACTACTATAAAAAACCTCAATCTCCTTACATCCACACCCAAAGTTTCAGCTAATTCGTCACCGGCAATTAAAATATTTAACTCTCTATACCTAATTATGACTAAAATTGTCGACATCAATAGAACCAAAAATAGCGTCATCAAGTTCTCCCATCTGGCTCCTGCTAAACTTCCCGAAATCCAAAACATAGCTCCTCTCAGTTGTGACTCATTTTTAGCTGTGGTTACTAAAAATGTTGTAACTCCAGAAAATAAAGAGGATACAGCCACGCCTATTAAAACAAGTTTAGTACTTGAATAACCGCCATTTCCAGCTAAATAGAATACCAAAAATGCTGTAAAAGTTCCAAAGATAAAAGCTCCAATACCAGGAGAAAAAGATACTCCCCAAAAATTTCCCAATACTATTGAAATAACCGCACCCGTACTAGCTCCTGAAGATATTCCTAAAATATAAGGGCTAGCTAACGAATTTTTAGTCAACGCCTGCATTAAAATTCCAACTAGTGATAACCCTGCTCCTCCTAGTAAAGCTAAAATAACCCTTGGAACTCGCAGATTCCAAACAATCATCTCAGTTGACTTTTTCCAATCAACAGTGAAAAAATTATTATTGAATAGTTTATTTATTAATATTTTCCAAACATGAACTGAAGACAAAGAGACACTTCCTATTGTAACTGCAATTGTTCCCAAAATTATAATCGAAGTGAAAGATATTATAACTATATTTCTATCTTTTATTTTCACTTTTTCTCCTCTCTCAGACCATTCGAAATCATTTCAATTCCTTTACTAATTTTTACTCCCGGTGATATGTAGCTCAAAGGAACTCGTAAAAATTTCTCCCTTTTTACAGCTTCTAATTGAGAGATTGGAGAACTATTTTTTAAATATTTTACTTTTTCTTCATAGGGGGTATTTCCGTAATCTATAACTAAAATAACTTCCGGATTTTCATCTAATACTTTTTCCCATGTTCCAACACCAAAAGAAAAATTTGTATCTTCAAAAATATTTTTCCCACCAGCAATCTCAATTATAGTATTCCCAATTCCACTTCCTCCAACCACAAATGGTGCCGATTCTTGGCTATCGTATGCGAACACTTTTATTTTTTTTCCATTTTTTTTATTTTCTTTGACTTTAGCAATATCTTTTCTCATATTTTCGACAACACTTTTAGCACTCTCTTTTAAATCAAAAATATCTCCAAACATCAATATATCATCATATACATCTTCAATTTTAGAGCTATCTTGAGATTTTGTAAAAACTACTTCTACACCATTCCCTCTTAATTCATCTATTGTTCCCAAGTTTTTAGGTGTCGCTATCGATTTCCAGCCTGTTAAGAAGTTGGGATTTAAAGCATAAAATTGCTCTTTCGTTGGGGCTCCTTTTGATAAAACTGGTATCTTATCATACTTCTCTTTCAATTCTGGAAGTATTTCATCATCTAAAAAAGCTGTTCCTAAGAGTTGCTTTTCCACTCCTATAGCCAATAAAATTTCTGTTGTAAACTGTGATGTCGAAACCGCTCTTATATCTTCTTTAGAAAAACTTAAAGAAGTTATCAATAAGAGTAGTAGTAATAGCTTTTTCATACTTTCTCCTTTCCAAAATTAATGAGAAGCTTTTCTTCCTCTAGCATACTCAGCTTTTTTTATCAGTATATCTTCTGGTTGGCAATTTTCTAAAACTTTTGCTTTTTCTATGAAAATATTTTGAATGGATTCAATCTCTCCTAACCCCTTCAAATTTATCTCTACCTCAAATCCACTCTTTTCTAAATCCTCTTTCCATTCTTTAGCTATATCGTTTTTGGCGTGATCTCCAGCTACAAACATAAGAGGCATCAAAGTCACTTTTTTCTTATTGTCTCTCTTTAATTCTCTCACAATATTCTCTATTCCCGGATAACCTGCAATTGTTCCGATATATATAGGTTTTTCTAAATCTCTAACTATATAAGCTAACATAGGATATGCTGATAATGCCGGATGTTCTGTCCCATGTCCTATCATAACTACACCTTCATCCTCTTTTAAAGGGCCTATCTCTTTTTCTATAACATCAATCAGATTAAAATAATCTTCCATTTCCGTCAACAATGGAGTTCCAACTCTAATATCTTCAAATTTGTCAGAAAACTTCTCCACCTCTCTTTTTAAAGCTTCCATTTCTGTACCATTTATTATATATGTAGGTTGAATAATTACATGTTGATACCCTTGCTCTATCAATCTCTCCAAAATTTGAGTTGTATCTAACTTCTCTTTGCCACTTTTCGAAAGTATTCTATTTATGATTCTTGAGGTATAAATTTGAAAAAAATCAAGTTGCTTAAACTCTTCTTCTAACTTTTTATTTATTATATCTATTGTTTTTTCTTTTGTGTCCTCATGCGTTGTTCCAAAATGCGCTGCTACAATGGCGCCTTTTTGCATATTTTTGTAAAAATTCATCTCCAATCTCCCTATTTTATCTTATTCTATATTATTTTAAATAAAAAATTCTTCACCAATAAAAAAAACCTCCCTTTTGTAAATACTAAAAGAGAAGTGTAAAAATTTTACCTTCTCTGTCCTCGCAGAATTAAATAATGGCAGGTCTCCTGACTTAGATTCATCCTACTCACAGCCCTTCCCAAGGTTTTTATCCTCAGTGGTAATACTGTTTTCATCCTCTATACAGTGGCGGGACCGTTTGAGATTTCCACTCAATTCCCTTTTAATCAAATCGAACCATTACATTTTTATCTAACTAATCTTAACATTTTATAGTACAAATTTCAATCAAATTATCTAAAATTTATAACATAATCATCTATTATTTATATTATTTATATCTAGAAGTATTGACTTTTATATAAAAAAAAAGTTACTATTGATTTAGAAATAAATGTATATTAAGGAGAAATTTTTATGAAAAAAACATCTTTTGGAACTCTTATTTACTATTTAAAAAAAGAAAGTAAACTTCTAATTCTATTTTTAAGTGTAAGATTAGCTATGACCGCTATCGACGTATACTCTCCACTTTTAATAAAAAATTTAATAGATGATGCCCTTCCCTCTAAAAATATTAATCTATTACTTAAATTTTCTATCGTATTGATTATCCTTTATATTTTGCGTCTGATTTTTGCGGTAAACTCTCAAGCAAATGGGAAATTAATGGGTAGTAAGATAAAACAAAATATGAGAAACGATTTACTAAAAAAACTTTTAAATCAACCGAGTGAATTTTTTAAAAAAAATCAAAGTGGAGATTTAATATCTAGAGTTATCAATGACTTAGATAGCGTATCAACCCTTTGCCATAGAGGACTAGAGGATTTTATATTTTCTGTTATAACTATTATCGCATCTATTATTATAATGATGGACTTTGATTTAAAACTTTCACTAATTACTCTTTTTCCTCTGCCTCTAACACTAATATTTGTTTATAGAGAAAATAAAAAAATGAAACTAGGTCACAGAAATGTTAGAAAGAATTCAGGCTTATTATCTGCCAATCTTCACGACATTTTACGAACTATCTTTTTTTTAAAGGACAACAATTTAGAAGACTACGCACAAAAAAGATTTTTTGAAAAAAATGATACACTTTTAGAAAGTGAAAAGAAAAATATGACTCCCTCTAGTTTAATTGTTTCAGGGGTAACTTTTTACTCAAATATAACCCAACTTATTATCATTCTTGCTGGAGGTTACCTATATATAAAAGATGGGGTCACTATGGGAATTATTTTATCTTTTTTACTTCTAGTTGATCGTTTTAGGCTTAGAATTATGAGAATGGTTGGACTTGTTGATATATATCAAAAAGGTATTTCTGGTGTCAATAGATTTACTGAAATAATAAATCTTAATGATAGAGCAGATGGGGATATACCTCTAACAGAACCTATTACCTCTATTGAATTTAAAAATATTGGTTTTTTCTATGACGAAAAATCTGTTTTACAAAATTTTAATTTAAAAATAGAAAAAGGTGAAAAAATAGCTTTAGTAGGCGAAAGTGGAATTGGAAAGAGCACCACTGCAGCTCTTCTAAAAAGAGCTTTGCTTCCCACAAGTGGGGAAATTTTAATCAATGATATTCCTTTAAATAAAATCACCTTTAAGACGTATTTGGAACGACTTGGAATTGTAGACCAAAGTGATTATATTATAAATGGAAGTTTAATAGACAATATCACTCTTGTTAAAGAAAACTGTACCGACGAAGAATTAAACTTTGCAATTGAAAAATCGTATGTATACGAAATTTTTGATAAATTCCCTCAAAAAGAGGATACTATTATTGGTGAGGGGGGAGTTCATGTGAGTTCAGGTCAAAGACAAAAAATTGCTATGGCTAGGTTATTTTTAAAAAGTCCTGACTTGATACTTTTAGATGAAGCAACTAATGCTTTAGACATCATCAATGAAAAATCTATTTTAAAAAATATTAAGGAGATATATGACGATAGAATTGTTATCGCAATAACTCATAGATTAAGTATCCTTGAAGATTTTGATAAAATCTATGTACTCGGTGATGACAATATTATTGAATCCGGCTCTTTCAATGAACTTTTAGAACTGAAAGGTAAATTTTATAGATTGTATCATGGAATTAGAAAGTAATACTTAAATTACGCAGACAATATCTGTGTAATTTAAGTATTACTGAACATTAAACTTACTAATAAAAAAACTTCTATATCAAGTTCTTAAATTATCTCTTTTCTCCATCTAAAATCACAAAGTTCATCACCATCAGCCAAAGTTTTAGTCCTTATTAAATTTGATTTTAAATATTTACTTCTAATAAAATCCAATTTGCAAATATATTTTAAAGCATCTAACATTTTATATTTTTCAAAAAAATCATATAAAGGACAAGCGTATGTATTTAATTTAAAATCTGTCTGATTTGATGTAGTAGCTATAAATTCAGAACTAAATCCTAAATACTTCTTATCTCCTTCTTTTAAATTTGCAATTTTTTGTATGCTTCGAATATTCAATTTAGAAAAAAAATATTTAGACAAGAGTTTTAATTGAAGTCGCTTTAATAGGTTAGATGTTATATACCTTTCGAAAGACAAAATCATCAAAGATTCAAAATCTTTTTTTTGTTCAATATTTTCGTAAATAACCATATACCATGTTGCAATAATAAAGTTATTTCTTAGTGGATTCTTTTTTAAAAAAATATATGGAATAGTTTCATATTTTTGAATAAAGCAATCTATGATGTTTGATTTTTTATCTCTTAAAGATTCGTATTCAGAAAAAATATAGCTTTCTAAAAAATATTGAAGTTTTTTTACTTCCACTCCTTTAACGTCTTTTTTATCAAAAAAAAGAATTAAAAATAATCCTGTAAAAAAATAAGAAGCACTAATTAAAATAAACAACAATGTATAACTCCTTGTAAAAATTAAAATACCTCCTACATAAGTACTGACAGAATCTCCTAAATTATATGCTGTATTTAAAATACCTGAAATCCTCCCATGTATATTTTGAGGATATTTGTTTAAAATGAACCCAACCAACTTAGGATTTAAAAGATTATAAAGAGAAGTAATACAAATTAATAGAGAAATATTGATTAAAGTGTTTGTAGTTTTTATTAAAGATAGATATCCTATTATAAGTAAAAATATTAAAATATAAATATATTTCAACTCATTTTTATTCTTTTTTAAATTTAAATAATTAATAAAAACAGAAGCTATTTGAAAAATAGCCAAAATACTTCCTATATAGATTAAATTAAATTGAAATCTATCCTCCAAATAAAGATTATAAAATGGTCTCAACATAACAGTATTTCCTAGAAATAAAAAAATTAAAAAAATAGGAATAAATCTAAAAAAAATATTTTTATTCTGATGCTTTGGAACAGTTTCTTTCAACTCATTCTTTTCAAAATTAATATTTAGAAAAAAAATAGGAATAACTGAAAATAAGTAGATTAAAGCAGAAATAAATAAAATAAATTTAAAACTAAATAAAGTTGATTCAGCTACTTTCCCTCCAAGTATTGATCCCAAAGAGAGAGCACTTAATCCAATTCCTTTTTCTAAATTAAAAACATTAATATTACAAGTATTATTAAGCTTCGCAGAAAAAACATATTCTAAATTTAAAATAAAAATAAATCCAATTCCATAACAAAAGGAAATTATATAAAGAATAAATTCTTTTTCTATAATTATCTGACTAATAAATGTAATTCCACTTAAAATTATACTTAATTTGAGCAGATTGTTTTTATTATATTTATCAATTAAAACTCCACTAATATAGCTAAATGCAGACATTGAAATATTTCCAATTGCCAAAAATAATCCTAGAAATTCATAAGATATACTTAATTGCTTTATATATAAATTAAACAGTAAAAAAAATATACCTAAGCTAAAATTTCTCATAAACAAAGATATTGAAAATAAATATAAATTAGCCACTTGTTCCTCCTATTTAATATAAATATTTAAATTAACGAACATTTGCAAGAGGATGTTTTTATTAATATTTCCATATCTAAAGATTCTCTATATTCTTGAAATTTGTTTTTTAAAAAAGTATCGCAGTCTATGCATCCTTTTGGTCCATCAATTGGTTCAGGAGTATCTGTAAAATATGCTAATCTTATTGGAATGTTTGGATGCTTTTTTATTCCCGTTAATAATATCTGATTAATCGTCCATAAATTTAAAGGAGTATACAATCCTTGTTCATAAAGTTCATGCATTTTTGAATTTTCTACAATATATCCACTTTCTAGTTCAAGCGAAGTTGCTCCATGTTTTATGGCATATTCTATACTTGTGACAGCCTCCTCATACGCTTCTTGATCAGAATAATTTTTTATGGGTGGTTTTATAAATATATATATTAAAGAATCTATTTTATTATTAGTTAA
The DNA here is from genome assembly GCF_977044495.1 of Cetobacterium sp. NCBI lineage: Bacteria > Fusobacteriati > Fusobacteriota > Fusobacteriia > Fusobacteriales > Fusobacteriaceae > Cetobacterium > Cetobacterium sp. Next base: position 34,593 of record NZ_CDRRQU010000006.1, read on the forward strand.
TTTTTTCATAGCTTCTTCATAACTCTTGTTTGTAATTCCTTTTGTATGTACTAAATTTCTAATCGTTTCACTAGATGTTTCTAATCCAATAGCAATAGTTAATTTTCTATTACCCATTAAATTTTTTAATTTTACTAAATTAGAATCTGTGATTAATTCCGGTCTGCTTTCAATAAAAATTTCATTTATACTTTCTTGACCTATAATATATTTTATTATTTTTTCTTGAATATCTGAATTTATTTCAAAAAATGATCCTCCAACAAAAAAACTTATTCTAGTAATATTTTTATTTTTATTTTTTTCATATTCATTTTTTACTATTTCTAATAAATCATAATAATATTCATTTTGAAGCTCATTTACTAGATGTTGATAGCCACAATAAGAGCATCCTCCGTATTTTCGTACCCAATAACATCCTACTGGAAGTAAAATAATTAATTCTTTTTCCATTTTTTTTGTTTTAAAATTCCCCATTTTTCTGATATAACTAAGTGATAAATTTTCATTATTTAATATATTTTTTTTCATATAAATTTGTATTGATAAATAAATATCTATCCATATTATTTATCAACACTTCCTCCTTTTCCAATTTCTTTATTTTATCAAAATTTTTAAGAACAAATATTGTTGCTATTTTTTATCAATCTATAAATATCCTATGTATAAATTTTCTATATCCATCAATAATTGTTTTTTTAAATTATAGTTCCCGTAGCCATAAAAAATCTTTTCTTTTCCTTTACTTAATTTTGCAGCGTATAAATTAAATAAAAAATACGAATTTGATTTTTTTAAAAGTTCTTCATATTTTTCATCTTTTCCAATCATAGAAAATAAATTATGAAATTTAAAATACCAAAGTCCACTAAAACAAATCAATTTATTAAAATAAAATATACCATAAAAATTTACATTTTTTTTGAATTTTATCATTTCCCAAAAACTATCGTCTTCTAAAAAATTTTCAAATTTTTTAGAAAATTCATTATATAAATTTTTCATTTCTTCAATAATTCCATTTTCATTTAAATCTATTTTTTTTATTTCTAAAGATTCTATTTTTTTAAAAGTTCTTTCCCAACGATAAAATTCTGTTCTAATTTTAGATGTGGATTTTACATATTTATCCTCAATTTCTTCTCCATTTAATAAAAGATATGTATTGTAGCTAACTAATTCAAGTCTATCTTTTATAATTTTTTTTTGCAACTCATTACATATATATATATTACTTTTAAATGATTTCTGTAACTTTTTAACTATTTTAATAAATTCATCTACAGTTAAATGGTCTAAAAAAAATATTTTTTTTCCAATTGCTTCTGGATATAATTTATATAAAAATTCAAAGTTTTCCCCTTTCAAATGTGAATCGTTCTTATCAAGAAAAGGAATAAGTATATTTTTTTTATAAACTAAAAAATTAAAATTATTTTCATCTGAAGTATTCAAAATATTCAAATAATCAATATGTAGTTCCCTAAATTTAAATTGTTGAAATAAAAATTCTTTAGAAGAGACATCTTCAAATTTTTTTAATATAAACTGTTCGTTCAATGTATTTTGCTCCTCTAAATTTTTTTGCATCGATTGCAGAATATCCAAGATAGAACCTCCTTATAGAATTTTTTATACAATATTCAATCGGATTTATATATGAATGAAATAAAGTTCCCAATTCCTTCTTTTCTTCATCGATAATTATCAATAAATTGTATAAACTATTTCCACTTTTTAAAAAACTATTTAATTGATATAATTCAAAGTCTTTAAAATATCCAATAGTTTTAACATCTTTAATTTTTAAAATTTCGCTTATATAATTCCAGTCAAAAAAATATTTATTTTTTAAACAAATATTTTTTATAGCTTCTTCATAATTCGAAATTTCTATTTCTTTTGTATCTATTTTCAACTGATTTAATTTTTTTATATCATAATTTATTTTTTTTCGTTCTTCTTTTTTTAATCTACTTAAAAATTTTTCAAATGAATTTTCATTAACATCGTAGTAGGCATATGGTTTTTGAACTGACTTAATAAAAAATTCTTCATCTAATATGGCTTCAGTTACAAATGCGATTACAGAAAACTGATATTTTAATGGAAGGTTACAAAAAATATTATTGATAATATTGTTTACCTTTTTATCATCTAAATTTAAAGGAAAATTAAATAATAACAATCCCTCTTTGTTTTTTATTTGTTGAACTACTTCTTTTCTGCCTATCTCTCCCACTGTATATTCTAAAATATCATTTACCCATCCAGACCTCTCCTTTAGTTGAATTTTATCTAGATAAAAATACGGAATAATTAAATCCTCTATTTCTAAAAAATTTACTTTTAAAAAAGAGTTTATTTTATTCATTGCCATGTTATAATAATATGAAGATTCCAACATCATATAATCATAATTTTCCATTTTTTTTAAATCATCAACTTTGTATACTATATCATAACCTCTATTCATAAACATTCCTGCTCATTAATAAACTATACCCCAAAGACGATACATCTTTTTTGTACCCATTTTTTTCCAATTTCACAATCTCAAAATTATGTTGTTTAAATAACTTAACTGTTGGGTCTTTTTCTATAGTTAAGTCTTTTTTTTCTTTTAATGTCGGAATTCGACAACAAGCATAAATTTTTTTTACTCCTATATAAAATCCTTGATCTATCATTTTTAAAGTTTCTTTTATCAAAAAATTTCCAGCATTAGCCTTATTGCTACTTAAAGTTACACCAAATAAAACATCTCCTTCTTCATTGTGTTCTCGACAAGTTCCCTGTGATGTTATTTCATCCCATCCTTGTTTTTTTTCTATATCTTTTTCATTCAATCTCATAAAATATATAAAAGACACTATTTTTTGGTTTTCTACTGTTACCCAATATCCTTTAGGGTGTATTTTATATCTTTCTTTTATTAAATCTAATGTTGCCTCTAAATCCGTATCCCAAGATGCTTTTTCAACTTCTAAAATTTGCATTAATTGCTCTTCTTTCATTTTATTAAAAATATTATTAACTATCATCCCTTTTATATTTAATAAATTAATTAATTTTATTGAAAATAAAAATTTTATATCTCTTATTATATGTTTTATTTAGGTTTTATATTTTCCAAAAAAATATATTTCGAGCTATTATTTTATATAAAAAATGAAAATGTTTAATAGTTAATACTTCATTTTTTTATTTTTGTCAAATATGATTTTTAATTATAATTTTATATTTTTATAATAAAACATTATAAAGACTGACTATAATTAGAATCCATAAACAAGTTTTTATTAGTAAATTATAATGCAATTTTTTGTTAAAAATAGGAAATTAAAAAATTACTTACAAAAGAGAAAATAGAGACATTTAGAACTATAGATAGTAAAACATAGCTGTGATAAAACTCTACTTAAAAAATTTTTACGATAAAAAAAGATCACCCTAAAGGTGACCTTTTTTATTATTCAACATCAGAAGAGTTTACTTCACTTCCTGCTTCTGCATTTTGATAAACTTCATGATTTAAATTTCCTAAGCTCTTATCAACCATCAATGCACTTGTAACCGCTCCAGTTACATTTAACATTGTTCTTGGCATATCAATAATCGGGTCGATAGCTAAAATAGGATTTATTAAAGGAAACATAGATGCTAATCCTGTTCCAGATAGTGCAACTGAAGCTGCCATTGTCGCTGTTCCTGGAATTCCTGCGATTCCCAACGAACTGATTGACACAACAATTATAGACATTACAATCAGTGTCGCATCCATTGGCTGTCCACTCATGTTTGTTACGAACACAATTGTCAACGCTGGGAATATTCCTGCACATCCTTGCATCCCTGCCGTTGTACCAAAACTTGCAACGAAACTCGCTGTTGATTCACTAACCCCCAATTTATCTGTCAATGTTGAAATTGTTACTGGTAAACATCCTACACTTGATCTAGACGTAAATGCTAAAATCATTAGAGAGATACTCTTTTTAACATATGTAAACGGATTTAGTCCAAAGAACGCTACCGCTATCATCTGAATTATAAACATAACTGCTGTTGCTAAATATAAAACTACAATGAATTTTCCTACTTCCGCTATCGCTCCAATACCTTTTTGTGCAATTGTATTTGCCAATAATGGTACCACTGCTAAAGGCATCCATCTAATAATACTCATTGCCATTGATACGATAATCTTCTGAGAAGCATTTATAAAGTCAGAAAACGGTTTTACTATATCTAAATATTTCTTTGACATTCTCTTTGTTGCCACTCCAACAATCGCAGAGAATATAACCAATCCAACGATATTTAAGTTAACCATTGCCTCAACTGGATTTGAAGGAATAAGAGCTTTTAATGTATCAACAATATTAGTAATCTCTCTGATTTTTCTTCCACCCTCTACTGTTACAGCTTGTACTGCACCATTTGAAACCTTTCCAACTTCAAATAAATTCCCTAAAAGTAATCCTACACCTACAGAAATAGCAACCATTACCAAAATAATAATTAAACTTTTCTTTACCAAATCACCTAAATTAGCATCCTCTTTCATATTGATAATAACGTGTATAATGGATACCATAACCAACGGAATAACCAACATTCTAATTAAAGAGATAAATCCTCCACCAAGTAAGCTATACCATATCGTTGTTTCTTTTACAAACGTTACATTCATTGGATTTTCAGGAAATCCAGCTGCAAATTGAATTGCTAATCCCAAAATTAAACCTACGACTGTTGCAAACATAACCTTTGCTGAAAAGTTAAATTTTTTCTTTGGTAACATATTTATTAGAAATAAAATTACTAATAAAGCTACCAAAAATCCTACAGTTTTCAAATTGCTAATCATTAAAAATTGTTCAAAAAATACACTATTCATTGTTTTTTTTCTCCCGTTTCTATATTTTATTTTTTTTGAAGCCTATCTTATTTTGCTACATTTCCAGCCACGTTCATTACATCCCAAGTTCTAGCAAATGGTGGAGCATAACAAAAATCCATCATCCCAATCTCATCCACCGTTAATTTTGCGTATATTGCCGTTGCTAATGCGTCCACTCTTAAAACTGCACCCTTTTTACCTGCAATCTGACCTCCCAAAAGAACCCTTGTATCCGCATCATAGATTAATTTTACAAATATATCCTCTCTACCCGGATAGTAATTCGTCTGATTTTTGTCCTTTACAAACACAGTTTTATAATTTATTCCCATTTTTATTGCTTCCGCTTCTGTTATTCCAGTTCTTCCAGCTTCTATATCCATAACTTTTACTGCAGCTGATCCCAATGTTCCTTGAAACTCAGTCTCTACCCCAGCCAAATTTTCTCCAACTATTCTACCAATCTTATTAGCAGTTGTTGCAAGGGGAATATACACATTCTCTTTTCTCACTAAATGAGGTACCGTTGCACAATCTCCCGCCGAATATATCGAATCAATACTTGTTCTTCCATGAGTATCTATTACTAGAGCTCCGTTTCCTAACATCTCAATCCCTGTTTCCTTTAAAAAAGCAGTATTTGGTCTCACTCCTGTTGAAATAACTACAACATCTGCTGGATATTCTCCCTTATTAGTCTTTACCCCTACAACTTTTCCATTTTTTTCTACAATCTCTTGCACAATCTCCTCTAGATGTAATTCCACACCCTCATGAGCTCTTATTTCCTCTTCCATAACATCAGTTATCTCTTTGTCAAAACTTTCTAAAAGAACCCTATCACCTAACTGTATTATTCTAATACTTCTTTTTCCCAAATGTTTAGCGGCCTCAGCTACTTCAAGACCAATATATCCAGCTCCAACTATAACTATATCTTGGTTCTCATCTTTTAACATCTCTTCTTTTAAAATAATACCGTCTGCATATTCCTTTAAAGTGTATACACCTTTAGTTGATAAATTTTTGATTGGTGGCATAATTGCATGAGCTCCTGTCGCCACCATCAATCTATCATATTTATCTATAAAAGTTTCCCCTGTTACCAAATTTTTTACAGTTATCTCCTTTTTATTTACATCAATACCGATAACTTCATGTTTTATTTTTATATTCATTCCAGCTTCTATAAATTTCTCCACAGGTCTAGCTATCATATTATTTGGACTCTCAAAAAAGTTTCCAACATAATATGGAAGACCACAAGCTCCCCATGAAACAATCTCTGTTTTTTCATAAATCACTAACTCCGCCTCTTTGTTGAGCCTACTTGCTTTAGCTGCAGCTGACATTCCTGCCGCAACTCCACCAATAATTACTATTTTCATCTCTCCTCCTAAAACTATATATTAAAACTAGTTATTTAACATTATCTCTAAAACAACTTCGTCTGTTTGCCTTAAACCTTCATGAGCTAATACTTTTACATTAGCTAAAGTCGCTTCCACATCTTTTCCTACGATTCCTTCACCGTATTCAAAATTCCTTTTCTTTTTAGATAAGTAGTATGAATCAAATGCCATAGCTATAGAACTTGCTATTTTTGTTGCACAAGAACTTTTTGCCCCATCACACAACATTCCTGATAATGTCGCTAAAGTTGTTTCAATCGCCGCATCTATTCTATCTAGAGGTAATCCATCTAAAAATGCTAATGCACCAGCTACTCCTCCACCCGAACAAACTACTCCACAGTAAGCCGACAATCTTCCAACATTTGATTTTATATGAATTGTTGTCAGATGTGAGAAAAATAATCCTCTTATTAGTTGCTCATGTGTTAGTCCCTTTTCTTCACAATACTTTATAACTGGCAAAGATGCTGACATTCCTTGATTTCCGCTTCCACTTGTTGTCATTACAGGCATAGAACACCCATTCATTCTCGCATCACTTCCGGCACTTGCAAAACTGACAATTTTATTTTTTAAATCTTTTCCGTAAACACCCTCTTGCATCCCTTCATACAAACTTTTACCCATACCTATTCCGTAATCATTTTTTAATCCTTCATTAGCTATGGCTGAGTTATAGGATATAACTTTTTCAAAAATTGGCGCTATTAAAGATAAATCTATAGTTTTAGCCAAATCATGAATCAATTCAACAGTTAAAAAACTTTTATCTGTCATTGCATCTCCAGAAACAACTTCATCACAAGATGCTCCCTTTACGATCACACCATTTTTTTCTATTTTAACAATATTTGTATGATAATCTTTAATCTCTATTGTAGCACTATCTTCTCCCAAAACTCCTGTAGCTCTCATATGAAGCTTTACATCTCCCTCTATTTTAGTAGCTACAACTCTCTTATTATCAAGATATTCTCTAACCTCATGCAACCTTGATTTATCCACATTTGATATAACCATTAGCTCTTTTCTAGAATCTCCCAAAATTGTTCCAAGAGCTACCGCTGCTTCTATCCCTACCATACCTTCTGAATTTGGTATTTTAACATTTTTGACATTTTTTATTAAATTTCCAGATAGAGCAATATCTACTTTCTCTGGAACGCCACCCAATATTGATGTCAACTTACTTCCTATATACGCCAAAGCTATCGGCTCTGTACACCCTTCTGCTGGGACTATTTCTTCATTCAAAATATTTAAAATTTTATCTATCATAACTTTTCAATTCCTCCACTTAATACTCGATTTTTTATAATATACAAGTATATAATAAGCAATTTTCATTCCAATAGATATTTTTTTATTTTTTTGTATTTTTTTATATTTTTTTGTGTTATTTTCTACATTTTTCAAATATAATTTAACATTTTTTACAAAAATTCAATTTCACAAATTTTCATTTTGAAAAATTTCTCATTTTGAAAATTTATTTTTTCATTTTGAAAATTAAATATTATATCTTTGTATTTTTCTATATAAAGTCGTCAATCCTATTCCCATTTTTTTTGCTATTTTTTTCTTTCCCTCTGTATCCTTTCCAAAAATTTTGAATGCTTTTTCAATATAGTTTTTTTCTACTACTTGAAAATCCTCTATATGAGATATATTTTTTAACTCTATTCTCTCCACATCAACTTTACTGTCCACTCTTTTATTCTCTAATAATTTTTCAGGAACTGTAGATAAGCTTAAAATATCACTATTATCCGAAAGATTAAACATAAACTCTACTACATTTTCCAACTCTCTTATATTTCCCGGCCATGAATAGTTTAAAAATAATTTTTCAACTTCAATATCAATAAAACTTACATATTTCTCAGTTATTCTATTATACTTTTTTATAAGATTTTTAGTTATTGGTAAAATATCCTCTCTTCTCTCCCTCAAAGGAGCTACCTCGAAAGGAATAACTTTCAATCTATAATAAAGATCTTCCCTAAATTTTTTCTCAAGAATCTTTTTTTCCAAATCTACATTTGTTGCTGCAATAATTCTAATATCCAACTCTATATCTCTATTTGAACCTACTCTTGTCACTTTTCTTTCTTGAAGAACCCTTAATATTTTAGCTTGCAAATATAAAGGCATATCTCCAATTTCATCCAAAAATATAACACCTCCATTTGCTAACTCAAACTTCCCCATACGCCCATTTTTATCAGCCCCTGTAAATGCTCCTCTCACATATCCAAATAGTTCACTCTCTAAAAGTGATTCAGGAATCGCCGCACAATTTATAACAACGAAAGGAGCATTTCTTCTCGAGCTATGATAATGTAAGGCTCTTGCCACTAACTCTTTTCCAGTTCCACTTTCCCCTGTTATTAGCACTGTTGACTTTGAAGGTGCAACATGCTTTATTCTTTCTTTCAATAACTTAGTGAATTGGGAATCCCCTATTATATTTCCCAACGAAACGCTATTTGATGTCTCAACAAGCCCTCTGATACCGTCATTTACTTTATTCATATCATCAAAAATAAAAATTTTTTCATTCTTTCCAAATGCTTCAAAAGGCAATATTTTTCCAAGAACAGTTAACTCTTTATTTTGAACCTTTAACCTATATATCTCCTCTTCCATCAGAAAATCATTCTGTGAAGTTAGGTGTATCTCTTTTCCAATTATTTTTGTGTCCACTTCTATTTTTTTTAAAGCAAAATTATTAATACTTGTTATTACTCCCTCACTGTTAAATCTTAAAACACCTTTTTGAATTGTATTTAATATTGTTGTAAGAACATTTTCTCTTTCTGTTTTTTCTAAACTTTCATTGTGTTCAACAAATCTTATACTTATTAATTCAGCCATCTGTTCAACGAAATCCAAATAGTTTTTTAAATTTTCTAGAATTCTCTTCTTTTGACTTTCATCAAAAGATACTAAACTTATTAAACCTATCAGTTTCCTCTCATACATTATTGGAGTTGATATTTCAAGTACTTCTAAACAACATTCTTTCTCTGAACAACCATTACAAATTTCATCCTCTCTCGGGTTTAAAATAACTGTTGTTTCTTTGGTTTCTAACGTTTTTTTATTAGCTCTTCCCTTTATTTTTTCACCTATTTTTTGAGGTCCACTTCCTGTTATTCTTACAAGATTTTTATCGCAAATTCCAACATCCATCGCGAATAACTTAGATATTGTTTTTGCATATTTTTTTAACTCATCCTTTATCACTAATAAATCTGTCTTCATTATACTCCCTTTATTTCATGTTGTTTATATATGTATATTATCAAAAATAATTCTTTACTTTTGTAATAAGAAATAACTTATTATATCATTTATTTGTAACTAAGAAAAGAGCTGTTTTTAAAATAAAAAAATGAGTTTTATATCCACAAAAATTATTTTTGTTCGTAGTCATATAAGCTCTCTCTTTATCCTATCATTTATACATGATAAAAACTCATAATGAGGAACTTTTAAATGATTTATACTCTCCTCTAAGTCATGAAATATCTCTACCTCATCTCCAACCTTCACCGAATCATCTACAAGAATGAACGAGCTATCCATACTTATATGAATTATTTTAAATTTTTTATTATTGATTATAGACATAATCCCTTCACTTCTTTTTGAAAATCCATCTCCGTAACCTAACCTAATTTTTGCTACTTTCTTATATTTTCCTATATTTAAGTTTTCTTTTTTTTCATATCCTATATACTTTAAGTCATCTATACTTTTTACGTCTAATATTTTACCATCTAGTCTAAAAGATCTTTTTATAGACGGAATGTAATATCCTATCTCCTGCAGTCCAAATAAAACTGTTCCACATCTTATATGAGTACAAAATTTTCCTTCTACTGACATAACCCCTGCACTATTTTGCATATGAACAATCTCAAACCTATCTTTTCCTAATTCTTTTAATATTTTAGAAAATCTCTCTTCTATTGAAATTAAATCATCATAATCCGCAGCAAATACATGAGTACAAAGACCTTTAAATTTTAAATTTCTATTCTCTATCAGCTCTTTTAATTTAAAAAAATCTTTTTCTAAAATTCCATTTCTTCCAAATCCAAAGTCCAACTTTATATGTAACTGTTCCGTTGAAACCCCTTTATCTAAAAGGTTTAAAAGATCATTAAAACTATTTACCACCATATGAATATTTTCGTTATTTTTTAAAATTTCTAATTCATCTACGGTTTCTAAAATAATAATCTTTATATCTTTTATTTTTAAACTCAATATCTTTTCGGCTTCGCACTCTCTAGCTACTGCAAAATATTCACATCCATTTTCTGATAAAAATTTAACTATATTCTCTATCCCATGACCATAAGCATTGGCTTTCACCACGGCAATTATATCTTTATTTCTGAATTTTTTTAAATAGTGATAGTTATGTAAAATGTTTTCTTTTGAAACTTTTATTTTAAAATCTTTTAACCCCATAACAACCTCTCTATTACTTTTTTTAGAATAGTATACTCTAAAAATGAAAAAAGGTGAAATTTTGTTTCACCTTTTTAAAAAATATTATCCTAACATCTCTTCGTTATATCTATCTATCTCTGCTAATACCTCTTCTGTTGTACTCATTGACATCACTCTTTCAACTAGAGCCTCTGCTGAAACTTTATCTATTGCCATTATATTTTTCTTTACTCTTGCAACCGAAATAGCCGACATTGAGAAAGCGTCCAATCCCATTCCAAATAGTAAAGCTGTTGCTCTAGCTTCTCCAGCGAATTCACCACACATAGATATCGATATTCCACCCTCATGAGCTCCATCTATTGCCGCTTTAATAGCTGCCAAAACTCCTGGGTTATACGTATCATATAAGTGAGATATTCTCTCATTTCCTCTATCTACTGCCAATGTATATTGAGTTAAATCATTTGTTCCTATCGAGAAGAAATCAACTTCTTGTGCAAACCATTTAGCTCTAAATGCTGTAGCTGGAGTTTCAATCATAATTCCTAATTGAATATCCTCATCAAACTTTATTCCTTCAGCTCTTAATTCAGCTTTACACTCTTCTAATAAAGCTTTTGATTTTCTACACTCCTCTATTGAAATTACCATAGGTAACATTATTTTAATGTATCCAAATGCTGATGCTCTTAAAAGTGCTCTAAACTGTGTTTTTAAGATTTCTGGTCTATCTAAACATATTCTTAAAGCTCTCCATCCTAAAAACGGATTCTCCTCATGTGGTAGCTCCATATACGGTAGTGACTTATCTCCACCTATGTCCATTGTTCTAATTGTCACTGGGTATGGATTTCCATTTTTATCTTTCATTGCTTCAGCAACAAATTTATAAGCTTCAAATTGCTCATCCTCTGTTGGGAATCTGTCATTTGCCATAAATAGAAACTCCGTTCTATAAAGTCCTATTCCATTAGCACCATTTCTTAAAACACCTGCTACATCTTTTGGAGATCCTATATTTGCCCAAGCTCCAACAGTTATTCCATCTTTTGATGTTGCTGTTTTATCTTTTAATTGCTTTAATAATTCCTTTTCTTCTAAATATTTTTCTCTTTTTTTAGAGTATTTTTCAATATCTTCATCTGTTGGATTTATTATGACATCACCAGTTAAAGCGTCCACTACTATTGGAGCTTCATTTGTCACTAATTCAGTTATATTTCCTGTTCCAACCACTGCTGGTATCTCTAGTGATCTAGCCATAATAGATGAGTGTGCTGTCTTTCCTCCAATATCAGTTATAAATGCTACAACATTTTTTAAATCCAATTGAGCCGTATCTGATGGTGTCAAATCTCTTGCCACTACAACTGAATTTGCAGGAAGTGAAGACAAATCAACAATATCTATCCCCACGATATTATACAGCCATCTCTTAGCTATATCTCTCAAGTCAGCCGCTCTTTCCCTTAGATACTCATCTTCCAAATTTGCTAACATATCACAATAACCACTAATACCTTGCTCTAAGGCATTTTCTGCCGTTATTTTTTCATCTTCAATCAGCTCTATAACTTCATCAAACAAATCCTCATCCTCTAGTAGAGTTATATGTCCATCAAATATCGCGGCTTTATCTTCTCCTAATTGTCTAGCTGTTTTTTCTCTAATCTTTAATAGTTGTTCCTTAGTTTTTTCTCTTCCTTCAATTAACTTCTCTTTTTGAACTTCAATGTTTGAACACTCACTTTTATCTATAAAAAGCTCCTCTTCTTTATATAAAAATACTCTTCCTACTGCTACCCCTGGAGATGCGTCTATACCTTTTACAAATTTTCTCATAATTTTATCGCTCCCAATACTTTTATTTTTTGACAAAAAAAAGGATAGAGTTACCCCCATCCTTCTCACACTTCAAACTATCGTCCTATTCTTAGTCCTTTAGATTTTCAAGTAGGTGAGCTAACTTCTCAACTGCTTCATTTTCGTCTTCTCCTGCAGCATGAACTGTTATTTTTGCACCTTTTTTAATTCCTAAAGAAAGTAATTTTAATAAAGATGTTCCCTTTACTTTTTTTCCTTCTTCATTTTCTAATTCAATTTGAGATGTAAATGTTTTTGCTAAACTTACAAATTCATTACCAGGTCTTGTATGTAGTCCTGTTTCATTTTTAATTTCAACTGTTTTACTTACCATAATCCTACTCACCTTTCTACATTTATTGTTTATTATTATATAAAAACATAAAGTTTAAATCTATCATTCTAATATAGAATACTTAATTTTCAAAATTTTGTCAATTTTTATTTTGAATTGTTTTTTTGTCATAAAACGTTCATTTTTAAGTCTTTTACCACACTTTTTCCTCTATATCATTTCTTTTATTCACCCTGATTTAACATATTTAACTTTTTGTTAAATCTACTCATTAATAACTCTTTCAATATATTTTTTTATTGTATTAAAATAGATTTTTTTTGATTTTCTTTTCATAGTCAGTAAGAAATTTACATCAATATTTTCTTCAAGAGAACAAAGTTTGATTGCCTGCTCCTCTATTTTCAATTTTTCATATTCATCATATTCATCAAAAACCTTTAAAATATCTACGGATATATCAGTTTCATCTATTAAATCTTTCAAACTATTTATAACTGGTTTTTTCACCGTTCTTCTCGCTTGATTAATTTTCTTTTTACTTATCAAACCTTTTTCTTTAACTATATTGTTAAATAAAGTCAAGTTTTGTTTTGAAACATCTTTCTCCTGACTTAAAAGATTTTTTAAAACACCATTTATATATTGCACTAAAGTTGTTTTTATATTGGAGTTTAGATTTTTGTATATTATTTTTAAAACCTCAATTAAAACAATTTCTCCCTCTTCTATAAATATCTTCTTTACTTTAGTATCTGTTCTTTTATCCCAAGACCTCGAAACATATATATTTTTCTTAGCTTTTTGAATATTTTTTATCACTTCATCAGGATAAATAAACTCATTATTTTTTTCAATCTTTTTTATTGGAGCTTTTTTTACTTCTTTTTTATTCTCCACTTTTATCTTCATTTCTTCTTGAGAACTTGTCTCAGTGACTTCAACAATTTCGGCTTCCTCTATTTCCTCGGAATTAAAACTAGGTTTCTCAGTATACTGTTCTTTTTCCTTCGAGTAAACAATCTCCTTAACTTTATTTGATTTTGAACTCTCTATAAATGATGATACGTGGCACTCTCCATCCTTTTTACTATTAAACTTATAAACTATGTAATATGTGTCCTCATTTTTGTCTTGATACGCCTTATAATACTCCACATAGCCCAGTTCAACCAGCACATCATAAGCTTTTTCAACTCTTTTTAAAACCTGTTTCATTCTACAAAGAACATAAGTTTTTGTGTCTCCATTTTTGTTTACTCTTTCAGTTGTTTGTTCTGTTTTTAATGGAATAATTGCTGCAATTGTCCTAAGATTTATCCTATCTTCTTGCTTTTCATATCTAATCTTACTAATATATTTATAAATTCTTCCAGCTATAGGATCTTTTGCCAAAATCTCCATCAAAGCTTTGGAATTATATTTTATATATCTCTTATCACTAATTTTTTTTCGTATATTCTTATTAAGAGTAACTCTATAATATATTTTTTTACCTTTTTTTAATTTTTGATAAGTTAAAAGTTTAAACTCTTCATCTTCAAATTTATATTTCCCTAATTTAGTATGATTAGAAACAACAAATTGATATTCTGTATTTTTTAAATTTTTTAATGCCTGTTCAACTTTCGTATAATAAGTTCTATTCATTTTATTCCCTAAAAAATGAACTATAAAATCTGAAATTTCAAATTCTATGTACTCATACTCATCATTCAAATCTTTTTTAGCTTCATAGGTAGAAATTAAATATGTATATATTTTTTCTTCAAAAATTGAGGGTTGAAACACTTTATCTCGTGAATCTTTAGCTACCAATGTACAATACATAGTAACCCCTAAATCTTCGAAAGAATATTGAAAGTTTACTCTTTTATTTTGTTTCTGAGGAGTAAAAAATGGAAAAACAATCATTTCGACAGGTATATTTATTACATTATCTTTCAAATTTAAAAAATTTCCAGTTTCTTTTATTATAACTTCTCTGACTTCAATATCTGGTAATTGATTTAGTCTTATATCGATCTTTGTTATATCTGTTAATAATGATCCTGTAGATGTTATATTAAAATTCTCCACAATATTATCTGTTTCTTTTTTCACCTTCTTTTCCATTAAAAACCTCTCCATCATTTTATAATACTAAATATGTATATTAACAATAATAAATATATCTAGCGTAACATAATATACCATTTTTTCTGTATATTAACAATAATATTTTTTTGTTTTTTAATCTTCCCATAAAATGAGTAATCTCTATTTTTATGTAGCTATAAAATGCCTATAAATAAACACTTTATTTTATGTATATCTACAATAATATTTTTTCAATCTACTGAACACTTGATTTTTATTGAGTTCTTCTCTTTTTTTGATTACCTCTCTTTAAGTAAAATAAGACTTTCTTTCATGTATATAGTCAATAATATTTATTTTTTATATAAAACCATTGATTTAACTAAAGTTCCAAAGAGTAAAAAATTTATAATCCCTTTAAATTTGAGACTTTTCTTTGTGTATATTATCAATAATATTCGAAACTCATTGATTTAATTGAACTTATATTATTTTTTTAGTCTACATATTCAACAAAATCAACCTTTATAGATTTGTATATCATCAATAATATTTTTTTTAACATAAACTCTTTAAAATCAATACTCTAAGCTATATATTTTTTGTAACTTAGTCTGTACATATAACATTATACAAAAAACAAAAAACAACTATAAGCATCTAAATTTATCATCCTTAATATTTTTCTTTAAATTTAATTATTAATTTTTTATTTATCAGAATTTACTTGACAAAACTCAAAATTTCTTCTAAAATATTTATCTGAAATATAGATATTTTTAGGAGGTGAAAAAATGAAAAGAACTTATCAGCCAAATAACAGAAAATACAAGAAAGATCATGGATTTAGAGCTAGAATGGCAACTAAAAACGGAAGAAAAGTATTAAAAAGAAGAAGAGCAAGAGGAAGAAAAGTATTATCAGCATAAAACCCGGTGATTCAAAACACCGGGTTTTTAAAGATTTAAGGACTATTTTAGGGAGTTAAAAATTATGATTAATTTAAAAAAAAATAGGGAGTTTCAAAATGTTTATAATTACGGAAAAAAATCATTTGGATATTACTCTCTTATTTTTTTTAAAGCAAATGAAACAAATGAAAATAAATTTGGTTTTGTCGTAAGTAAAAAAACTGGAAATGCAGTTTGTAGAAATAGATTAAAAAGATTATTTAGAGAGTATTGTCGTTTAAATGAAAAAAATCTAATAACAGGTTATGACATAATTTTTGTTGCTAAAAGAACAGCAGGAGAAAAATTTAAAACTTTAAGTTTTGAGGAGATGAAAAAAGATCTTGACCGTGTTCTTAAAAATTCTAAACTATATAAAAAATAGCTTAGTATATATCTTGAAAAAAACAATCTTAAATTTTATAAGATTTTATCAAAAATATATTTCAATATTTTTGGGGAGAAACTGTATATTTCAACCTTCTTGTTCAAAATACATGTATGATGCAATAGAGATGCATGGAGTTTTTAAAGGAGTGTATTTGGGAATATTAAGAATCTTAAGGTGTCATCCATATTCTAAAGGGGGATATGACCCTGTGCCACCAGTTAAAAAATACGGAGGAAAAAAATAAAATGGAATTTTTATACAAAATATTTGAACAAATATTGCTATTTATAAATGGAATTACAGGAAACTTTGGTTTAGCCATAATAGGATTAACAATATTAATAAAAATAGTATTATTACCACTGACATTGAAACAAGATAAGTCAATGAAAAAAATGAAAGAGCTACAACCAATATTGGAGCAATACAAAGAAAAATATGGTCATGATAAAAATTTACTAAACCAGAAAACAATGGAACTTTACAAAGAAAAAAATGTAAATCCGGCTGGAGGATGTTTACCACTATTGATTCAACTACCTATCTTATGGGCACTGTTTGGTGTTTTGAGAGCTGAAAGAGGTATCGTTCCTTCTGAGTCATTCCTATGGATGAATCTGTTACAACCGGATCCTTATTATATATTACCTGTTTTAAATGGTGTTGTTGCATTCATTCAACAAAAATTAACAGGAACAGATAGTAATCCACAAATGAAACAAATGATGTATATATTTCCAGTGATGATGGTATTTATTTCTTATAAAATGCCAGCTGGATTACAAGTTTATTGGTTAACATCAAGTTTTATGGGAATAGTACAACAATATTTCATAATGAAAAAAGGAGACTAAGACTAGAGTTATGGAAAATATAATTGAAATCAAAGCGAGTAGTAGAGAAGTTGCTATTGCTAGAGCTATAAAAATATTGGAGGTTACTGCTGATCAAGTAGTTCAAGTTACTGAATTAGAGAAGCCTAAATCGTTCTTTGGTTTTTTTGCTAAAGATGGATTATATAGAGTTGAAATTAGTAGAGAAGTGGAAGCTGAAGAGAATAAGATTTCAGATTTACAAAAAGATGAAGTAGCAAAAACTACTCCAATATCAGAAATTGATGTAGAAGCAGAGCAAGAGAAAATAGAGATAAAAAAAGAAGTAAAAGAAAATAGAGAAAAAGAGATAATAGAGGCATCTCAAGAGCTATTGAATAAAATGGGACTTGAATTAGAAGTTGAAATTTTAAGATTAGAGGGTAGAAATTGTGTTATAAACCTTTATGGTGAAGATAATGGAATAATTATTGGAAAAAAAGGAAAGACATTAAATAGCTATGAATATCTATTGAACACTCTAATAAAGGATGTTAGAATAGATGTTGATGTAGAAGGATTTAAAGAAAAAAGAAATGTAACATTGAGAGATTTGGCTAGAAAAATGGCAGAAAAAGCCATGAAAACTACTAAACCTATAAAATTAAATCCAATGCCACCAAGAGAAAGAAAAATTATACATGAAGTTGTTAATAAATATTTAGAATTAGATACTTATAGCGAAGGAAAAGACCCTAAAAGATATATTGTTATTAGAAGAAAGAAATAGGGGTGAGTTATATGTTTGACACTATCGCTGCCATCTCAACTCCAAGAGGAGAAGGCGGAATAGGTATTGTTAGAATGTCAGGAAGCGATTCCTTATGTATACTAACAAAAATATTTAAACCTATATCCAAAAAAGAAGTTGGTGAACTTAGAAATTTTAGTATTAACTATGGTCATCTTTATGATGAAGAGGAACTTGTAGATGAAGTATTAGTTTCAATAATGAAAGGACCAAATACTTATACAAAAGAGGATATCGTAGAGATTAATTGTCATGGTGGTTTCTTAATCACAGAAAAAGTTTTAGAATTAGTTTTAAAAAATGGAGCTAGAATAGCTGAATTAGGTGAGTTTACAAGAAGAGCTTTTTTGAATGGAAGACTAGATTTAACTCAAGCCGAGGCTGTTATAGATTTAATACATGGAAAAACTGATAAAAGTATATCTCTATCTTTAAATCAACTTAGAGGAGATTTAAGAGAACAAATTGATGTATTGAAGAAACAACTTTTAGATGTATCAGCACACGTCAATGTAGTTTTAGATTATCCTGAAGAGGGAATAGACGATCCATTACCACATGATTTGGTAGATAATTTACACAATGTCGTTAATACAACTGATGCTTTAATCAAATCATATAATAAAGGGAAAATGATTAAAGAGGGAATAAAAACAGCTATTGTTGGAAAACCAAATGTTGGAAAGTCAAGTCTATTAAATTCCGTTTTAAGGGAAGAAAGAGCTATTGTTACCCATGTAGCTGGAACTACTAGAGATGTTATAGAAGAGGTTGTAAACTTGAATGGAATCCCTTTAGTGCTAGTGGATACTGCTGGAATAAGAAAAACAGATGATTTAGTAGAAAATATAGGTGTAGAAAAATCGAAAGAGCTTATCGAAAAGGCAGATTTGGTTTTATTTGTGGTTGATAATTCAAGAGAATTAGATGAAGAGGATTTAAGAATTCACGATAGAATTAATGCAGATAAAGTTATTGGTCTTATAAATAAAACAGATATTGAATCTAAACTGGATGTAACACCATTAACAAAAATAAAAAAGTGGATAAAAATTTCTGCCCTGGAGAAAATAGGAATAGATTCAATGGAAAAAGAGATATACAGTTATGTTATTTCTGGTCAAATTGAAGACAGTTCACAAAAATTAGTTATTACCAATGTTAGACACAAGTCAGCACTGGAAAAAACTAAACAGGCGGTAGAGAATATATTTGAAACAATAGAGATGGGATTACCAATGGATTTAATTGCTGTAGATTTGAAAGAGGCTTTGGATTCATTGTCAGAGGTAACGGGAGAGATTAGTAATGAAGATCTTTTAGATCATATCTTTAGTAATTTCTGTGTAGGAAAATAAAAGATATTAGCCACAGACAATAAATCTGTGGCTATAATTTTTTTAATTTATTTATGTATATGAACAAAAATAAAAGGAGAAGTATATGACTTTTAAATATGATGTGATTGTTGTTGGGGGAGGTCATGCGGGAGTAGAGGCTGCCCTAGCAAGTGCAAGGTTGAATAGAAGGACACTACTTTTTACTCTGGCATTAGATAATATAGGAATGATGTCCTGTAATCCGTCGATAGGTGGACCTGGAAAAAGTAATCTAGTTGCAGAGATAGATGTTTTAGGTGGAGAGATGGGGAGACATACAGATCAATACAATCTTCAGTTAAAGCATTTAAACACAAGTAAAGGTCCTGCTGCTAGAATAACAAGAGGGCAAGCAGATAAATTTTTATATAGAACTAAGATGAAAGCACTACTTGAAGAAACAGAGAATTTAGATATTATGCAAGATAGTGTAGATGAAATTTTGGTGGAAGATGGAAATATAAAAGGTGTCAGAACAGCTTTAGGAATAGAGTATTTTTCTAGAGTAGTTATATTAGCTACAGGAACTTTTTTAAAAGGAAGAATAGTTATAGGGGATGTAAAATATCCTGCTGGTAGAATGGGAGAGAATTCGGCTGAAAAGTTATCGGATAGTTTACAAAAAAATGGAATACATTTAGAGAGATATCAAACTGCAACACCACCAAGAATAGATAAGAGAACAGTGGATTTTTCTGTTATGAAACCACTTTATGGGGAAGAGCATCCCAGATACTTTTCTATATATACACAAAAAGAAAAAAATAATATAGTTCCCACATGGTTAACTCATACTTCAGAGGAGACTTTAAATGTAACAAAAAAGATGTTAAAATATTCGCCAATAGTTTCAGGAATAATTGAAACACATGGACCAAGGCATTGTCCATCTTTGGATAGAAAGGTTTTAAATTTTCCAGATAAGTATGATCATCAGATATTTTTGGAGTTAGAATCAAGTGAATCAAATGAACTCTACGTGAATGGGTTAACAACAGCAATGCCACCATTTGCTCAAGAAGCCATGTTAAAATCTATCAAAGGTTTAGAAAATGCTAAAATAATGAGATATGGTTATGCTGTGGAATATGATTATGCACCCGCATCACAACTGTATCCAAGTTTGGAAAGTAAAAAAATAAAAGGATTATATTTTGCAGGTCAAATAAACGGGACATCAGGTTATGAAGAGGCAGCTACACAAGGATTTATTGCAGGAGTTAATGCCGCAAGAAAAACTTTGAATAAAGCTCCTGTAATTTTTGATAGAAGTGAAGGATATATAGGTGTATTGATTGATGATATTATTCACAAAAAGACTCCAGAGCCTTATAGAGTGTTACCATCAAGATCAGAGTATAGATTGACACTTAGATTTGATAATGGCTTTATGAGGTTATTAGATAAAGCAGAGGAGATTGGAATTGTTCCAAGAGAAAAAATTGAGTATTTAAAAAAATGTAGGGATGATGTGTACAAAGAGGTAGAAAGAATAAAAGAAGCAAAAGTTTCTATGAAAGATGCCAATGAATTGTTGGAAAAAAAGGGAGCGGAGCAAAGGTTGACCAAGGGAGTTCAAGCTAATGAGCTTCTTAAATTTAAAGAGATTTCATATGACGATTTGGCACATTTATTACATATTGCTGAATATCCAGAGTTTGTAAAAAATCAAATTGAAACAATGATAAAATATGAAGTGTTTATTGAAAGAGAAAGAGAGCAGATAGAAAGATTTAAAAGATTAGAGGCTTTAGGTATTCCTGAAGATTTTGATTTTGATACTGTAATTGGTATTTCAAATATAGCCAAAGCGGGATTAAAAGAGATAAAGCCCCTTTCGATTGGGGAAGCCTCAAGAATAAGTGGGGTAACAGGAAATGATATAGCATTACTTTTAGCAACTCTGAAAAAAAAATAGTACTACGAACAATAATAAAAACTGTAAATAGGAGGTTAAATAACTTGTATTTGCAGTTTTTTTTGTTATACTTATAACTGTAAAATAAATTTAGGAGGAGAAAACAATGATTATTAGTGATTACCATATACATAGTAGTTTTTCAGGAGATTCTGTGGAGGATTTAGATAGAATCTGTAAGAAAGCTAAAGAACTGGGAATTAAAGAGATAGCAATAACGGACCATATGGATTTAGATGTGGAGGGGACATCTAATAGTAGCGATTTTGTCTTAAATTTAGATGAATATGTTCCAACTATTTTAAGATTGAAAGACCAGTATAAAAGTGATTTAGATATAAAATTGGGAATGGAATTTGGGATACAGAAACACTTAGGTAAAAAAGGAGATGAAATTATAAGAAAATATCCATTTGATTTTATAATTTCTTCTGTTCATAGTGTAGATGGATTACTTTTGGATCAGAAAGAGTTTTGGAAAGATAAAACGAGGGAAGAAGCACATGATAAATATTTTTTAGAAATATTGGAAAGTGTGAAAAATTTTAATGAATTTAGTGTTCAAGGTCATTTTGATTATATTACACGATATGGAGGTATTGACAAAAAAGGTTTTATAGATTATATAAGGTATCAAGAGGTGATTGATGAGATTTTAAAAAACATTATTTCTAAAGGAAAAGGGATTGAAATCAACACTTCTGGGGTAAGATACAATGAAAATAGATTCTATCCATGTGATGACATAATAAAACGTTATTTCAAACTTGGAGGAGAAATCATAACAATAGGTTCAGATTCACATAAAGCATCAGATTTAGGAAAAGATTTTAAAAAAGCATATGATTTTTTAGAAAGTATAGGAGTAAAATATATTTCATCTTTTGATCAACTTGATGTATCTTTTAAAAAAATAAAATAAATTTCTTTAAGAGAAGGTGAGTATGAACAAAAATAATAAGAACAAAGGGCTAACTTTTTTAGAGACAATAGCGTGTGTCGCTATTATTTTTATAGTTAGCTCTTTTTTATTTTATAAAAAAATAAAATATAATGAAAAAATGGATTTAGAAAGAAGTAGACGTATTATTCAGGCATTTTTTATAAAATATACTGTACGATCTCTATATGAGAAAAATAAATATCAGTTAGAAATTAATATGCTGGATAAAAATTTGACTGTAAAAAAATTGAATACAGACGTTATAGAGAAGGTGTATCTACCTGAAAAATTAAAGTACGAAATAATTTATGACAATAGAAGAAATCAAAATTTTAAAGTTGATACAACAAAAAATGGAAATTTAAGTAAAGCTTTTACTATGTATATATTTGGATATACAGGTCAGGTTGAAAATAGAGTTGCATTTTACACATTTCAAAAAGAGAAGGTTTTAAAGATAAATATATATCTAAATAGAGCTGTAAAAGAGATTAATTATGACAATATATTAAAGTACCATTATTCACAGGATGGACAAAATAGAGTTGGATGGATGGAGGAGTAATGAGATTAAAAAATTATCCTATAATAGCCATAATTTTTACTGTTGTGCTGATTACAACAACATATAAGAATCGAGTTTTAATTAAGTATGTAAAAGTTTCTACAGCAGATAATAAGGTTCAATTTAAAGTTTTAAAAATTGAAAGGAGATGATTTATGGGAGAAAATATTTACTTTAAAAGAGAAGTTTTTGAAATAAGAGAATTTAGTGAAACAAAGTCCAGTAAAGAGGACATTTTAGAGTTCTTAAATGAATTGATATTTTATAGTTTGAAGGAAAATGTTTCAGATATACATATTGAATCGAAAGAAAGTGGTATTAAAATAAGGATTCGTATAGATGGAATATTAAAAAATTATCAAGAGTTAAGTAAAAATTTTAGATTAAAACTATTGACCAAATTAAAATTGATGAGTGAACTTGATATTGGAGAAAAAAGATTGCCTCAAGATGGTAGATTTAAAGCACAATATAAAAATGAAAAAATTGATTTTAGAGTTTCGTTGATTCCAACTATATTTGGTGAGAGATGTGTTTTAAGAATATTAAAAAATAACATATCAGAAGTTTCTTTAGAAAATTTGGGATTTACAAATGAAAATTTAATAAGATTAAAAGAGCTTTTGAATAGAAAAAATGGATTGTTGTTATTTTGTGGTCCAACAGGAAGTGGTAAAACAACAACTCTTTATTCAATAGTAAACTATTTAAACAATGAGAAAATGAACATAATTACAATAGAAGACCCAATAGAATATCAGTTTCCAAATATTAATCAAATTCAGTGTAAAAGTGAGATTGGTTTAGATTTTTCCATGATATTAAGGAGTGTCTTAAGACAAGACCCAGATGTTATTTTGGTTGGTGAGATAAGAGATAAAGAGACAGCAGAAATAGCATTGATGGCTTCTTTGACAGGTCATCTGGTTATAACTACTCTTCATACGAAGGACGCCATGTCAGCTATAGACAGGTTAATAAATTTTGGAGTCGATAGATTTATTATTGCAACTGCTATAAATGCTATTGAAAGTCAAAGATTAGTCAGAAAAGTTTGTAAAATCTGTGGAGGTAAAATAGAAAAAAATTGTTGCAATGATGGTTTTAAAGGTAGAGAAATTGTAGAAGAGATAATATTTTTTGATAAGGAAATCAGAGATATAATTTTAAATAAAAGTATAAAAGATTTAGAATTTTATTTAAAGACAAAAGAGTTTAAAAATCTTTTAAATAATGGTTTCACAAAAGTTGCAATTGGAATTACAACAAAAGATGAGGTTTTGAGAGAGTGCTTAATATGAGGCTATATAGATGCCTTATTTTGGATGAAAAAAGAAATAAATTGGAAGATATATACCTAGAAAAAAATAAAAAGGCTTTTTTAAACAAACTCTTTAAAGAGGAGAGGAAATTAATAAAAATTTTGGAAGTGCAATTCGAAAGAAAAATTAGGGAAAAAGAGTTAGAAGAAATGTATTTTAAAATAGGAAGATTGTTGAACGCAGGACTTTCTCTAAAAAAATCTATAGAATTTCAAAAAAGTAGTTCTAAAAATTTAAGTTTAAAATTTAAAATTTTTAATCTTTATAAAAAGTTGGAAAAAGGAGAGGATATATATGAAATTTTAAGAGATGAAGATTTGATAAAAGAAAGAGAGCTTTTAATTATTTATGTTTCAGAAAGTGCAGGAAAAATAGGGGAGGGTTTTCTTAAAGTTGCATATTTAAAACAAAAAAAAGAAAAACTGAAAAATGAATTAAAGATAGCTCTATCATATCCTATATTTATTTTATTCATATCAACAATAATAATAATTTTAATTTTTTATTTTATTGTACCTAATTTTCAAATATTGTATGAAATAGATAAGGATAAATTACCATTTTTGACAAGAGGTATTCTAAATATTCAAGATATTTTAAAAAAATACCCATATATACTAATTATAGCTACTTGTATAATTTCTTTTTCCATAAAATTTTTTAATTTGAAAAAACAATTACAAAAGATATCTATTGTAAAAAAATTTTTATTAGAAAAATATGTAATAAATATTTTAGAAAATTTATCTTTACTGTTAGAATCAGGAATTTCTATTGATAAAGGAATAGACATTATTTTAGAAAATTTAGATAACGGATATTTAAAAAATAGGATGTTTATATTAAAAAGTATAAAGAGAGGAGAGTTACTTTCAGAATGTTTTAAAAAACTTAATATACTATCTTTAGAAGAAATTGATATGATTAAAGTTGGGGAGGAAAGTGGAACGATTGAAATGGTTTTAAGAGAGATTTCTCTGGTGAGGGATGAAGAGCTAAATAAAAGGATAAAGATAGTTTTAAAGCTATCTGAACCTATTTTATTATTGATTGTAGGAATATTAATAAGTACTTTTGTTATTGGTCTATATTTACCTATATTAAATATGAGTGATATTTTTGAAATTTAGGAGGGGTTATGAAAAATAAAAAAAGAGCGGGATTTAGTGTGATTGAAATAGTATTAGTTCTGGGTGTAATAGGAATTTTAAGTAGTTTTATAGCTCCTAAAGTTAGGGATTATTTAGCCATTGCAAAAGATTCAAAAGCGATAAACACACTTCAAAGTTTGCGAATAGCTAATGAGACATACTATTTAGAAAATGGTAATTACCCAAATTCAAAGGACAATAGTATAGGGGATGTTTTAGTAGAACTATCGAAGTATGTGGGAGATAAATTTGAGTTGATAGAAAATGAATTACTTATAGATATCGGTGGAAGTAAGGAGAGCACAAATACTAAAGAAATAAAATATGGTGGAAAAGTGAAAGTAGATTTGAATAGCAGTAAGGAGTTTATATTGGTGCCTTATGGAGAAACTTTCGATTTTAATATAAGGGGAGATGAATGGTCAAAATTATAGTGTATTTGCTTATAATAGCAGTCCTTTTAGAGATAGTGGTAAGGGATATAAGAGAGAAAATAATTTTGAACAAAAGTAATTTAATCCTTCTTTTTTTAGGAATAATTCTAGGAGTTTTGGAGGAAAATTTACAGGAAAGAGTTGTAGGTGGTGCATTGTATGCTTTGCCATTTATACTGATATATGGGTATGGAAGTGATATTTTCAACAAAGAATGTATGGGAATGGGAGATATAAAATTGGCTGTAAGTTTGGGATTTCTTTTAAAATTTGGGTCATTTTTTGATATTTTACTATTTATGAATATAAGTTTTATTAGCTCTTTAATCTATCTAAGTGGAAAATATATTTTTTTAAAAAAATTGGATAGAGAGGTAGCATTTGGACCATTTTTGGTTTTATCATATTTTTTTATTATAGTCAAGGAGAGCTATGGACAATGGTAGAAAGGGAACAACATATCTGGAAGTTCTAGCAAGTTTAACAATACTTTTAGTGCTTTTAAATCCATTATTTTTTTCTTTAATCCATTTGAAAAGAGGATTTAATAGATTAAATGAGTTTAATAATTTAGAAAATGAGATTGAAAAAATAAGAGCATTTTATAAAAATCCATTGAATACAAACGATTACATCTCTTTAAATGAAGAATACACAATTGATATAAAGAGAAATCGAATTTTTGGAGAAATCTATGAATTAGAGATAAAAATAGAGAAAAATATGTTGAAAAGAGAGAGTAAATTATATGTATATAAACAAAAATAAAGGTTTTTCTATAACAGAGATGTTATCTACCTTAATAGTGATTACAATTGTATTTCAAGTTTTATTTTATTACTTAAAATATGCAAATATTGAAAGAAAGTTAGAAGTAAATAGATTCCGCTTTAATAAAGAGATGAGGCTAATATTGGAGGGAATAAATATTTCAATATACGAGTCATTGGAATATAAAATATATAATCTATCTAGAATAGGAATCTCTGTTGATTACTCTACCCCTTCTTTGAATAGTGGAAATACACTTATAATTGAAAAATATATACCGGGAGAGGACTCATTTACAGATATAGAAATATATTTTTGTGAAGGGAGTAGCATAACCTCTTTAATAGGAAAAAGAAAAAAGAAAAATAGTATAAGCGTGGAGACAGACACCAGAGAAACTATTATAAGAAATTCCAAAGTAAATTTCAAATTAGAAGACTATGGGGTGTCAATGGAGGGATATTACTTAAATGAGGAGTTTAGAAAAAACTTTAAAAAATAGTGGGTACATTCTTCCAACTGTTTTATTGATTGTGTCTATTCTAGTATGGTTATGTTCTATAAGTTTATTGAATTATAAAAATGAAATTGACAATTTTTCTGTTTTAAAGTCTGCTAATGATGGTTATTGGATAACGGAAAATCTTTCTACATTGGCAGAATATGAGGTATTTAAGGGAAATATTTCAATTGAAAATGGAGATTATAAAGATATAATCGAGTATTTTGAAGATAAGAATTTGGTTTGGATTGATGGTGAGGAAACATCTAGAAGTGGCTATAAAAGAGTTACAGTTAAGCAAAACGAAAAGATTGTAGAAAATAGATTAGTGTTAATTCCATATACCAAAAATATACTTGAGATAAAACTAATTAAAACTATAGATATAGAAAATAATCAGATAGAGATTAGAGCTATTTTGTTTTATGAGTATCTTTCAGGAGAGTCAGATTTTTTTAAGAGCTATAAAAGAGAGATAAAGGGAGTCGAGGCTATATTAAAAAATGAAAATATTAGAGATTAGTGACAGAGGAATAAAAATATTGGAAGATGGCGAGATAATTAATCAAGGACTATTTCAAGATGAAAAGGATATCCCAAGGGAGATTGATGAGCTTTTAGCTATATATGAAATTTCTGATGAGGTAGTTCTAAAAACAAAAATCACTTTAGATGAGGAAGTTATTTTTCAAATAAAGGAGATAATTATTAAGAAGGGGTGGATATTAAAGGAATCTAACACGGTAAGTAAAAAAGTTAAGATAGTATTTTTAACGATAATAGCAATCGAATTTATTTTAGGATTAGCTATCTATTTAAAAGTTCATGAAGTAGATCAAGAAAATATAGCATTAAAAAAAGAGACTTTAAGTTACAAGAAAAGTTTAAAGGAGTTGGATAGTGAATTATCTGAAAATCATTTGGAGAGTAATGAAGAGTTAGAGTTTAAGAGAACTGAAATAGGAGATAATTTAGTTTTTTTATCAAAAGCGTGTAAAAAATCTGATATTTATTTGGAAAAGATAGAGTTTCTAAAAAATAAAATAATATTAAATGGCAGTGGAAAAAGTATAGATAGCATATTTAGTTTAAAAAAATTTATATCAATGGATAGAAAAATTATTGAATCAAAATTTGATTTCATAAAAAAAGAGGGGGAGATTCTATATTTTTTACTGGAATTAGAGATAGATTAAAAAATTTTAACTTAAAAATTAAAGTTATACTAACAGTAATAAATTTTTCAATAATATATTTTTTATTAATTAAACCAGTAATAATTCTAAAAAATAAATTTGATGTGAGGACAAAATTAGAATTAGAGATTAAAAATTTAAGAGAACTAAAAATAATAAAACAGGGAATATTAAAAAGAAACAATGAGGAGATAAGCAGTTTACTTTCGAGACAAGATGAGTTATTGGAGAAGAAGAAAAAGTTAGTTTTTAATAGTGAATATGAGGCTTTTAAGTTTATTGATGAAACTTCACGTGAAAATAACTTAATAATTGAGGTAATTGGTAGAGAAGTAAAAGTAGCAAAAAATTTGGACAATATAGAGAGTACTTTTTTTTATCATGGTATTGGTAAAGAGATAGATGTCTATAATTTTATATCACGGATAGAAAAAGAGAAGAGGTATATAACATTAAAAAGAGAATCGATAACGATAGAGATAGATGGCAATATTTTAGATTTAAAGATAAATCTTATGTATATATTCAATAATAAAAAAGAAGATTTGAATTTGGATAACTATGATGATGGAATGTTTGAAAAAAACAGATCTAGAGGGATTGGTAAAAAGAGGAGGACAATTTAAGTGAAATATAAAATTTTTATGTTGTTTATTTGGATGTATCTAACTAATTTCTCGATGGAGACATATCCAAAGGAGTTAGATTTAAAAGATGTTCCCATTGTAGACGTATTTGCTCATCTATCAAAATATTCCAAATATACAATAATTGGTGATAGTTATGTGAAGGATATAGCGGTTGATGGATATTTTAAGAAGGGAACTCCTATAGAGGAAATCTTAGGTGTAATGGAAGCGACATATGGGTTAACTAAAATAATAAATGGAAGAACATTGATATTTCGTGGAAGAAAATCGGAAGATAAGGATATGCTTGTAGGAAAGGTATTTGATAAAAATACAAATAAAGAGTTAAAAGGAATAAAAATAATTTTAAAAAGAAAAGAAACTATTGAGGCTCATTCAGGAACATATGGTGAATATTTGATAGATAGCATTGTAAAAGGTACCTATTTTATTTCAATTTTATCTGATGATTACGTATATAGCGGTGATTTTCTAGAGATAAAAGATGGAGTAAATAAATTTGATTTTTATGTAGAAAGAAAAAATTTTAATTTTCAAAAAAATATACCTCAAGAAAGAGAACAAAAAAATAAAAAAGATGATATAATAGAAAATATTTTATTGGAAAATTTAAATCATGAAGAGATTGAAAAAATAATAAAAGAAACTTTTGACGATAAGTTAAAAGTTTCAATTAGTTCTGGAAATAATTCAATAATACTTTTTGGGAAAGGGCATACAGTCTATACTGCGAGGGATTTAATAAAAAAATTGGATAAAAGAAAAAAGCAAGTTAGAGTTACTGCAGAGATAATTGATGTGAAAGAAAACCTTTTTGAAGAGCTTGGATTCAACTGGGCTTATGACACACAAGGAAGATTGACTAATAAAAGTAGTGGAATTTATTTGGAGACACTTATTTCTGGAACCGTTGATGGTTTAGGTGAGGTGATGGGAAGTTCTGTAAGTTTTATCAGTAAATTTAATAGTGGTAAAGATGTCCTAGATTTGACTTTAACTCTACTAGAAACAACACAAGATTTGACTATAAATGCTTTACCATCAATAATATTGCTAAATGGTGAAACCGGAATTTTAAAAATGACAGAGGAAGTTATTGTCGGACAAGATAAAGAGGAGAAGACAAATAATGATACGGTAACATACACACCAATATTCAAAGAGGCTGGAATTATTTTAAAAGTTTTACCATATATAAAAGAGGACAATAGTGTGTACTTAGATTTGAATTTAGAGGCAAGTGATTTTAAATTGAAGAAATCTTTGAAACCAAGTGATACAAATTCTGGAACATTCAATGCGGATGGAGGTTCTAAAATATCTAGAAATTTGCAAACAAGAGTTAGATTAAAAAATAATGATGTAATTTTAATAGGTGGTTTAAAAAGAAAAATAGATCAAAAGATAAACAGTAAAGTTCCGATTTTAAGTGAAATTCCAGCTGTAGGAATTTTATTTAAAAGTAAGTCAAGTAGATTAGAACACACAGATTTATATATAAAATTAAAAGCTGAAGTAATAGAGGAGATTTAGGATGGAAAAAAGTAGATTAGAAGAGATACTTAAAAGTTTTCAAAATTTAAAAGTGGCAGTTGTGGGAGATATGATGTTGGATGATTATCTAATTGGATCAGTTGATAGAATTTCGCCAGAAGCGCCAGTTCCAGTGGTATCAATAAAAGAGGAAAAATTTGTATTGGGTGGAGCAGCCAATGTAGTTAACAATCTGTCGACACTAGGAGCTAAAGCGATTTGCTTTGGAGTAGTTGGAGAGGATTTTGATGGTGATAGATTGATAAAAGAGCTAGAAAAAAAATCAATAGAAACAGTAGGAATAGTTAGAAGTGAGGATAGACCTACAATAGTAAAAAGAAGAATAATAGGCGGAAATCAACAACTATTGAGATTGGATTGGGAGAATGTGAGTCCAATAACTGAAACTTTAGAGAATATTTTATTGGAACAAATAGAGAAAAAGATAGACGAATTAGATGCGATAATCCTATCTGATTATGATAAGGGAGTTTTAACAGCGAGAGTTGTAAAAAAAATAATATCTTTATGTAAAGAAAAAGGAATAATAGTGACAGTTGATCCAAAACCAAAAAATGCCTTAAACTATATTGGAGCAACATCAATGACACCAAATAGAAAAGAGGCCATTGAATGTTTAGGGAAAAAAAGTTTTGACAATATAATAGAAATTGGAAAAGAGCTGAAAGAAAAATTGGAGTTAAATAATCTTTTATTGACAAGAAGTGAGGAGGGAATGAGTTTATTTGAAGAGAATAAAGTCATAAATATTCCAACGTATGCAAAAGAGGTGTTTGATGTGACAGGAGCGGGAGATACGGTTATATCTGTATTCACTTTGGCAAGCGCAGCTGGTGTGACGTTGTATGAAGCAGCAAAGATAGCGAATACAGCAGCGGGAGTTGTAGTTGGAAAGATGGGGACATCGACGGTTACGACTGAAGAAATCTTAGATTTTTATAATAGAATTTATAACGAGTGGAAGTAGGTAGTGTCTATGTTAAGGATTGGAAATGGTTATGATGTTCATAGATTGGTAGAAGGAAGAAAGTTGATTTTAGGCGGGGTAGAGATACCACATTTAAAGGGGGTCTTAGGTCATTCAGATGGAGATGTTCTTGTTCATGCTATAATGGATGCTCTTTTAGGTTCTTTAGCACTAGGAGATATAGGACAGCATTTTCCGGATACTTCAAATGAATATAAAGATATAGATAGTATGATACTTTTAGAGAGGGTATTTAATCTGATTAAAGAAAAAGGATATAGAGTTGTAAATTTAGATTGTGTAATTGTGGCTCAAAAACCGAAGTTAAAGCCCTATTTGGAGGAAATGAGACAAAAAATTTCGAAAGTATTGGAGACTCAGATTTCGAATATAAGTGTAAAAGCTACTACAGAAGAAAAATTAGGATTTACGGGTAATGAAGAGGGAATAAAGTCTTACTGTGTTGTTCTTTTAGAAAAAAAATAAAAAAACAGTTGCGTTAGTGAATACGTTGTGCTATACTAGTGTTGTCTTCAAGGAAGCATAGCTCAGTTGGGAGAGCACCTGCCTTACAAGCAGGGGGTCACTGGTTCAAGTCCAGTTGTTTCCACCATAAATGGGGGTGTAGCTCAGTTGGTTAGAGCGCATGCCTGTCACGCATGAGGTCGCGAGTTCGACCCTCGTCACTCCCGCCATTTATTGCCCAGATAGCTCAGTCGGTAGAGCAGGGGACTGAAAATCCCCGTGTCGGTGGTTCGATTCCGCCTCTGGGCACCATCAAATTTTATAGAAGGCGACGTCGCCAAGTGGTAAGGCAGAGGTCTGCAAAATCTCTATTCACCAGTTCAAATCTGGTCGTCGCCTCCAAAATTGAGAATTTTGAACAGCTTTAGGGCTGTTTTTTTTTATTCTTTGTGCTATAATTGAAAAAAAATTAACCATAAAGAGGTAGTGTATGAAAAAAATAATTGTGATATACTTTACACTGATAGCATTGGTATATGGGCAAGGAAAAGAACTGATATTTGAAGATGTTCCTCAAAATCATTGGGCGTATAAGGCAATTCAAAATCTTGTAAATGAAGGAGTAATATCAGAGGAGAGTTTCTTATTTAAAGGTGAGTTTCCAGTTTCAAGGTATAGTTTTGCAGAAGGTTTAAATAGAGCTTTCAATACATTAAATGAAAAAAAAGCAAACAGAGGTGATTTAGTTATCTTAGAGAGTTTAGTCTATGAATTTTCTAGAGAGTTGACAAAAATTGGGTTTGATACAGATTTATTTAATGGAAAAATAGAGAATATGAGAGTTGATATTGAAGTTATTAGACAAAAAAATGATGAAACTCAAAAACAGGTGAATGAGTTGCAAAAAAGAATAGAGGTATTAGAAAAAAATGTAGGTATCTAATTAATATGGAGGTTATATATTATGAAAAAGTTATCATTTGATTATTCGAATGCATTGGGATTTTTTAAAGAAAATGAACTATCGTTAATGGAAGCTCAGTGTAAACTTGCTACGGAAACTTTAATGAATGGGGTAGGGGCAGGAAATGATTTTTTAGGTTGGATTGATTTGCCGACTAACTATGATAAAGTAGAGTTTAATAGAATAAAGGATGCAGCAGAAAAAATAAAGAATGATTCGGAAGTTCTAATAGTCATAGGGATTGGAGGTTCCTATTTAGGAGCTAGAGCAGCTATTGAATTTTTATCACATACTTTTTATAATAATCAACCGAAATCAAAAAGAAAAGGACCTGAAATATATTTTGCAGGACAGAATATCTCTGGGAAATATATAAGTGATCTATTGGAAGTAATTGGAGATAGAGATTATTCAGTTAATGTCATTTCAAAATCAGGGACAACAACAGAACCAGCTATCGCTTTTAGAATATTTAAAAAGCATTTAGAAGAGAAGTATGGTATTGAGGGTGCAAGAAAAAGAATATATGCGACAACGGATGCAAGTAAAGGTGCACTTAAAAAGTTAGCAATAGATGAGGGATATGAAACATTTGTTGTACCTGATAATGTAGGGGGAAGATTTTCTGTTTTAACTGCGGTGGGGTTATTACCAATTGCGGCAGCAGGAATTAATATAGATGAATTGATGGCTGGAGCAAGAGATGCCCAAGAGGATTACAAGGCACCATATGAAAGTAATGATTGTTTGAAGTATGCTACAATAAGAAATATTTTAAATAGAAGAGGTAAAGAAGTTGAGATGTTGATTAACTATGAACCAAGACTACACTATATTGGTGAGTGGTGGAAGCAACTATTTGGAGAGTCAGAAGGGAAAGATGGAAAAGGGTTACTCCCAGCAGCAGCGGATTTTTCAACTGATTTACATTCCATGGGACAGTTTATACAGGATGGTAATAGGATTTTAATAGAAACACTATTGAATATAGAGAAACCTGAATGTGACGTAATAATAGAAGCTGATGAATTGGATTTAGATGGATTAAACTATTTGGCGGGAAAAGGAATGGATTTTGTAAATAAAAAAGCTGCTCAAGGAACAGTTTTAGCTCATGTGGATGGAGGAGTACCAAATTTAATAGTGAATTTGCCAGAAGCTACACCATATCATTTAGGATATATGTTTTATTTCTTTGAAAAAGCTTGTGGAGTAAGTGGGTATTTGCTTGGAGTAAATCCGTTTGATCAGCCGGGAGTAGAAGCATATAAAGCTAATATGTTTGCTTTACTTGGGAAAAAGGGATATGAGAAGCAGGCAGAAGAGTTAAATAAAAGATTAAATAAATAATTAAATAAATAATTAAATAAAAAAAGAAGCTGTAAAATTTGAGCTTCTTTTTTAATTTGTGAATACATTGAACTGTCTTAAATCTCTATTGATGGCAAAAGGAGCACTCTTATACCCTAAGCTAGGAACTCTAAAGTATGCTTTATCGTAGTTTAAAATATCTCGAAATTCAAAAAGACCATCTTTTGAAGTTTTTAAGGAAGAGATGATTTTGTTGTTACTTCCATTGATGAGTTCTAATTCAACTTCTTTTAAATAGTTATTACCTTGGACTAAAGCTCCAGATATATAGAAGGTTTTAGCTTCGAGAACAATTGAAATATCATTGATAAACTTCTCGTTTTGAATTAGCATAGAAACACCATTTCCGTAAAATCCAGGTTTTTGAGCGAAGATAGATATTAATCCAACGTGTCCTTGAAAGGAGAAAACTCCATCAGCATTTGAATTTATATCTAGGAGAGTTCCACCAATTTTAACTTTAATTTGAGCATCTTTAATGGGTTCACCGAAGTTGTTTATAACTTTTCCATAAATAGAGATTTTATTGTTAGTCATATTTAGAATTAAGTTTTGAGGGGGATTAAAAATATAGTCAACAAAAAAGTCATCTCCAATCAATGACGTATATCCAGGTTTTTTGACAGTCACTCTATATTTATTCTCAGGTAAATTAATGGAAAACTCTCCATTGATATCACTTTTTATACATTTAACTTGATTAGAGCTATTGAAAAAACATACAGTTGCATCTCCTAATCTAAACTCTTTATCAGTGACAAAACCAGAAATAGTGATAGTTTTATTTTGGGCCAAAACACCAAATGAAATTGCAAAAATAAAACATAGAAAAAGTTTAAATCTCATAGAACCTCCGTTGTATTAATGTTATATTTAATTATAACACTTTTTTGATTTTATATGCTATAATTATTAATAAAAATAAATTTTTTATAGAAGGTGATTTTTTTGGTAGACGATATAATAAATGAAAGAGAAAAAGCAAAGTTACACTTCTTAAAAACTCAAACAGAAAAATTAATTCACTTAGGAGAATTTAAAGAAAATGTTTTAGTTGCCTTGGAAAAGCAGGAGATTGAAAGAAACTTAATCCACAATGAGGTAGAGGAAGCAATGCGAGACCCAAGGGCTATTTTATTAAAAATTAGAAGAGACATTCCTTTTGATTCAATTAAGCCATACATAGATGAAGCTGAAAAAGTGGGACTTAGATATATGCTTGTGGATGATATCACCTTTCGAGGAGATATTGGCTTAGTGGTTGTTTCTAAAGAGCCTTTGGACAATGAAGATCGTGAAGTTGTATTAGAAAGTGCGACAAAAGTATACACAGATGCTGGGCTGAGCGAGGCTTTCATATATGGAGAAGGACATAAAATTTGTCCTAAGCATTATAAAGAGTTAAAAGAAAAATTACCAGAACGGTTAGACAGATTTCAAGAGATGAATTTTTTTGATAGACTATTTGGAAAAGTTTGCCCAATAGATAGATTTGACAAAAAGGAGAGGTAGCATGAGCGTAGAGGCATTTAAGATAATAGGTGGAAAAAAAATAGGTGGAGAATTGAGAGTGGAGGGGGCAAAAAATGCAGCCTTACCAATATTTGTAGCAACATTAATTGAAAAAGGGACTTACATCTTAAATAATGTTCCTAATTTGAGAGATATAATTACTCTTGTGCAACTTTTGGAAAGTTTAGGGCTTGAAATTGAAAAAATAGGAGATCATTCATATAAAATAGTAAATAATGGACTTAAATCACTTGTAGCCTCATATGACTTAGTGAAAAAAATGAGAGCATCTTTTTTAGTTATGGGACCAATGTTAGCTCATGAAAAAAAGGCAAAAGTTTCCTTGCCTGGAGGATGTGCAATTGGTTCAAGACCAGTTGATTTACATTTGAAAGGATTTGAGGCTTTAGGTGTCCAGATAAAAATAGATCACGGGTATGTCGAGGGGGAAGCGAAAGAGCTTATCGGTGGAAAAGTGGTATTTGATTTTCCAAGTGTTGGAGCAACAGAAAATGTTATTATGGCAGCTGTAAAGGCGAAAGGAAAAACAACCATTGAAAATGCAGCCAGAGAACCTGAAATAGATGATTTGTGCAATTTTTTAAACAAAATGGGTGCAAAGATAGAGGGAGTTGGAACGGGAAGACTGGAGATTGAAGGAGTAGAAAAATTGACTCCATGTGAATATTCTATTATTCCAGACCGAATAGTTGCCGGAACATTCATTGTTGCCTCACTTATGTTTGATGGAGCAATAACAGTTAAAGGAGTTGTGAGAGAGCATATAGAGAGTTTTATCTCAAAATTGGAAGAGATGGGTGCAAAATTTGAGATAGAAGGAGATATTTTAACAACAAAAACGAAATTAAAAGATTTAAAAGCTGTTAAAGCAACGACAATGCCACATCCAGGATTTCCCACAGATTTACAATCACCAATGATGACTCTAATGTGCTTAGTAAAAGGAACGAGCGAAATAAAAGAAACAATATTTGAAAATAGATTTATGCATGTGCCAGAGCTAAATAGAATGGGTGCAAATATTTCAACGGATGCCAATATAGCAAGAATTGATGGAATAGAAATGTTTTCTTCAGCAGAAGTTATGGCCAGTGATTTAAGGGCAGGAGCTTCTTTAATACTAGCTGGATTACTTGCAGAGGGAGAAACCATAGTGAATAGAATTTATCATGTAGATAGAGGATATGAAAATTTAGAGATAAAACTAAAAGCTTTAGGTGCAGATATAGAAAGAATAAAAGTAGAAATTTAAAAGGGTGAGAAGATGGAGAAGGTAATAGGGATAAATCCAGTGATAGAGTTATTACAAAATAAATCTAACAACATTGAAAAAATTGAAATATTTAAAGGTATGAGAGAGGAAAAATTAGGTAAATTAAAAGCTTTGGCTTCAGCTAGAAATATAAAATTGTTTCAAGTTGGAAAAAAAGAGGAAAACTCTCAAGGTGTAGTGGCATATTTGAGTGATTATGATTACTATATTGAATTGGGAGAGTTTTTGGAAAAAATAGCGAGAGATGAAAAATCAATAGTTTTAATTTTAGATGGAGTTCAGGACCCTAGAAATTTTGGGGCAATAATTAGAAGTGCTGAAATATTTGGAGTAAAAGGAATTATAATTCCAGAAAGAAATTCTGTTAAAATAAATGAAACTGTTATCAAAACATCAACAGGAGCTATTGAACACGTTGATATAGTAAAAGTTACAAATATATCTGATGCAATAGAAAAATTAAAAAAATTAGATTTTTGGGTTTATGGTGCGGAAGGGTCAGGAAACAAGTATTATTACGAGGAAAAATACCCTAATAAGACAGCTCTTGTATTAGGTAGTGAAGGTGAAGGAATACGAAAGAAAGTAAAAGAAAATTGTGATATTTTAGTAAAAATACCAATGTATGGAAAAATTAATTCATTAAATGTTTCTGTAGCTGGAGGAATAATACTTTCGGAGATAGCAAAAAATTTATATTAAATAAATAAACCTGTGGAAGTACAGGTTTTTTTGTGCTATATTTATGAGATAAAATTAAAGCTAATGGGGTGAAGAGATGAGAGAATATAATTTTAGCCAAATTGAAGAGAAGTGGCAACAAAAATGGAAAGAAGAAAATATATTTAAAACTAAAAATAAAGTTGAAGGAAAAGAAAACTATTATGTTTTAGAGATGCTACCGTATCCGTCTGGAAAATTACACGTAGGTCATGCTAGAAACTATACAATAGGAGATGTTATAGCGAGATACAAGAGAATGAAGGGATATAATGTATTGCATCCAATGGGATGGGATTCTTTTGGACTACCAGCAGAAAATGCTGCAATTCAAAATGGAGTTCATCCAGCATTATGGACAAAATCGAATATAGATAATATGAACAGACAATTAAAAATGATGGGATTATCATATGATTGGGATAGGGAGATTGCCACATATACTCCAGAGTATTACAAATGGAATCAATGGATATTTAAAAAAATGTTTGAAATGGGATTAGTTTATAAGAAAAAATCAACTGTAAATTGGTGTCCAGATTGTCAAACGGTTTTGGCAAATGAGCAGGTTGAGAATGGAATGTGTTGGAGACACTCCAAGACTCCTGTCATTCAAAAAGATTTAGAGCAGTGGTTTTTTAAAATAACGGATTATGCAGAAGAGTTATTGGAAGGTCATAAAGAGTTAGCTGAAGGATGGCCAGAAAAAGTTTTAACAATGCAAAAAAATTGGATTGGGAAATCGGTAGGAACAGAAGTCAACTTTAAATTGGTGGAAAAAGATGAGGATTTACCAGTATTTACAACAAGAGTTGATACACTATTTGGTGTTACATATGCTGTGATTGCTCCAGAGCACCCATTAGTAGATGAAATTATAAAGATCAATCCGAGCATAAAAGAAGCTGTATATGCAATGAAAAATACTGATATAATCGAAAGAACAGCTGAAGGAAAAGAAAAAAATGGTATAAATACGGGTTGGCACGTAATAAATCCTGTAAATGGAGAAAAAGTTGAGTTGTGGATAGCTGACTATGTATTAATGAACTATGGAACTGGAGCTGTTATGGCTGTACCAGCACATGATGAAAGAGATTTTGCCTTTGCTAAGAAGTATAATTTGCCAATAAAAGTTGTGATAAATCCAATAGATAAGGAAACAAAAAAAGAGATTGCAGTAGAAGCGTCAGAGATGAAAAATGCTTTTGTTGGATCTGGAGTAATGACAAACTCTGAAGATTTTAATGGAATTTCTTCAAAAGAAGCTTTAGTTAAAATAGCAGAATATGTAGAAGCAAAGAAATTTGGAGAAAGAACGACGAAGTACAGATTAAAGGATTGGGGAGTTTCAAGACAAAGATATTGGGGAACGCCAATTCCAGCTTTGTATTGTGAAAAATGTGGAGTAGTTATGGAAAAAGATGAAAATTTACCAGTATTACTACCAACGGATGTGGAATTTACAGGAAATGGAAATCCTTTAGAGACGTCAAAAAGTTATAAAAATGCTATTTGCCCGTGTTGCGGTGGACCTGCAAAAAGAGATACAGATACTATGGATACATTTGTAGATTCATCTTGGTATTTCTTAAGATATTGTGATCCGAAAAATACCAATTTACCATTTGAAAAGGACATTGTTGATGATTGGGTTCCAGTAGATCAATATATAGGTGGAATAGAGCACGCTGTGATGCATCTCCTATATTCGAGATTTTTCTCAAAGGTTTTAAGAGATATGGGATTGCTATCATCAAATGAACCGTTTAAGAGATTATTGACTCAGGGAATGGTATTGGGACCATCATATTATTCAGTGAATGAGAACAAATTTTTTAGTGCTGATGAGGTTGAGGTAAGAGGAGCACAAGCTTTTCTAAAAACTACTGGAGAAGAGTTACAAGTTAAAATTGAAAAGATGTCAAAATCTAAAAATAATGGTGTAGATCCAGAGATTATGATAAATAAATATGGAGCGGATACGACGAGATTGTTTATTATGTTCGCTGCACCGCCAGAGAGAGAGTTAGAATGGAATGAAAATGGACTGGCAGGAGCAGCAAGATTTTTGAACAAAATTTGGAGATTAGTTCTTGAAAATAAAGAGTATTTAACAGATTCAACAGCTATTGATTATACAAAATGGAGTAAAGAGG
Source organism: Cetobacterium sp. (assembly GCF_977044495.1). NCBI lineage: Bacteria > Fusobacteriati > Fusobacteriota > Fusobacteriia > Fusobacteriales > Fusobacteriaceae > Cetobacterium > Cetobacterium sp. The sequence continues at coordinate 74,428 of NZ_CDRRQU010000006.1, forward strand.
ATAAAGGGTTAATTAGAAAATTACATCAAACAATTAAGAAAGTAACAGAATCGATAGAGGCAGATTATCATTTTAATACTTCAATAGCAGCGACTATGGAGCTATTAAATGAGATGCAAGATTTTAGAAATGAAGTTTTAGGAACAAATAAAGAAACGTTAGAATCTAAAAAAATATTTAGAGAAGCGATGGTAAACGTTGTTGTTATGCTATCTCCGTTCACACCCCATTTCTGTGATGAATTGTGGCAGGAGATGGGAAATAGAGGTATGTTATTTTTAGAGTCATGGCCAACACACAAAGAAGAGTTAACTATAGCAGATGAGATAGCGATAGCTATTCAAGTCAATGGGAAATTAAGAGGGACTTTAGAAGTAGAAAGAACTATTTCTAAAGATGAATTAGAGAAAAAGGCATTAGAAATAGAGAATGTTAAAAAGTTTATTGAGGGACAAACAGTTGTAAAAATAATAGTTGTTCCAGGTAAAATTGTAAATATTGTAGTTAAATAAAATGCAGACAAAAGGAGAGGTCAATACACTCTCCTTTTGTTTATTTTAAAATTATTTTTTAAATTTATCCCAAAAACTAGGTTTTTGAGCATTTCTCATTTTTTTCTCTTCCGCTTGTTCTCTATGGTAATTTGACCAGTTTGGATTATTTTTCATATTAGTTTTCATCTGTTTCATATAATTATAAGTTGCTTTGGTATTCCTATATTTTGTTATAAAATTATTTTTTATATCAACAAAAGTTTGAGTAAAACCTTGAAAAAAACCAATGAATTTTTGAGCTATTCTTCTGTACCAAGTAAATTTATATACCTCTTTACAATTTGGACATCTGTACTTTGCAACTTTATCCATTATTTTCATTTTTTCTTTACAGTGTGGGCAAGTGATAACAATTTTTTTCATACTTAAAAAGCCTCCGATATTATTAATAAATTACATTAATGAGTTCATTATATATTTGTTCATAATTAAATTCTTTTTCATTCCAAATTTCTTGCGATTTAACTCCCTGAGAAACTAGCATATATAGACCATTTTCAAAATGTTTACCAGATTTTTTGGCATACTTTAAAAATAGGGTCTCTTTAGGATTATATATCAAATCCAGAGCAAAATCAAAGTTTTGTATTATATTTTCTTCAATAGGGGAGATATTGCTATTTGGAGCAGTTCCAACAGGCGTGGCATTAATGATTAAATAACCCGAAGTTTTTTCAAGTTCGTCATACGAAAGAAAAAATACATTTTTCAATTTTTTTTTTGCATCATGGATATTTCTAGAGACAACATAAACAATGGCATTATAGTCTAAAAGCGCTTTAATACAGGCTTTAGATGCGCCACCTGTACCTAGGACTACTACTTTTTTATTTTTTAAAATTAATTCCATTTTTTCGAATGTTTTAACAATTCCAAAATAGTCGGTATTGTAAGCAGTAAGTTTTCCATTTTTCAATTTTATACAATTGGTAGCTCCAATCGCTTGTACCTCAGGCGATAAGATATCTATAAATTCTAAAATAGATGTTTTATAGGGAGTTGTAACATTAATCCCAGAAATATTTTTTTGCTTTAAACTTTGTAAGAAATCTTTGAGTAATTTTTCTTCTTTTAAGTCGTAGATTTCGTATTCACCTTCTATGTTATATAGTTCAAAAATTTTATTATGTAGGGTAGGAGAGAATGTATAGGAAATATTTTTACCCAATAAACCAAATTTTTTCATAAAATCACCTCATGTATCAATTATAGTATTATTTTTTCCAATAAACAATGATATTATAGTATTAAATGTATTCATAAAGGAAGTGGAGGAAGTTATGTTGGATTTTAAAGAGCTAGTTAAATTTAAGTTTTTCTATGGAATAGATGAAAAAGAGTTAGAAAAAATGTTTCAAAAGTTGAAGTATGAGTTAAAAGAATTTAAAAAAAACGATATAGTATTTTTTAGAGATGAGAAAATAGATGGTTTAATTACAGTTATCAAAGGATTATTGAGTGCAGAAATGTTAAAGGATAATGGAGATGTACATAAAATTGAAAATTTATCAGAAGGTGATATAATAGGTTCAGCTTTTATATTTGGAGAGAATAACAATTTGCCAGTGGATTTAATAGCTTTAGAAGATGGACAATTTTTGCATATCGATAAAAAAAATTTATTGTATGCTTTTAATAGCAATGAAAAGTTTTTGGTAAATTTTCTTAATGAGATTTCAGATAAAACACAATTTTTATCAAATAAAGTTTGGAAGAGCTTCAATAATAAGACAATAAAAGAAAAGGTAGCAGATTATATATTCGAAAATACAAGAGATGATAAGGTTGTCTTTAAACATTCTATTAGAGAATTAGCTGAAATATTTGGTGTAAGTAGACCCTCTCTTTCTAGAGTTATTGGGGAGTTAGTTGAAAATAAAGTTTTGAAAAGAGATGGAAGGAACAAATTTGTTGTAAATATGAATAAAAAAATTAAATAAAAAATAAAAAAAAGTATTGACAGAGTCTAAATGTTGTGGTATTATACTTCTTGTAGCGGGAATCACCTGCGATTGGAAATTGTTGAAGGACATTAGTAACCGAATAGAGAAAATAGTCAGAAGTTATGAAAATAACAAAATGCCAGAAATGGCAAACCAATAAATGGTGTAAACGTAAAGTCTTTGGACTTTAAATATATTTGAATGAAGAGTTTGATCCTGGCTCAGGATGAACGCTGACAGAATGCTTAACACATGCAAGTCGATTCGAGTTACCTTC
>NZ_CDRRQU010000007.1:0-69385 GCF_977044495.1 Cetobacterium sp.
CTAGCTTTAACCACTCTAGTTCTAATATCTTTAGAGGTGTCACCTCGTTCCTCATCTAAAATCTCTCTATCATTAAGTCTATAGATTTCTACATATAAATCAATTCTGTCAATTATTGGACCAGAAAGTTTTTTTGAATATCTTCTCATATCGTATGGAGTACACGTACAAAGTTCTTCATCAAAAGCATTGCCGCAAAAACATGGATTGCACGCTGCTACAAAGATTAGATTAGCTGGAAACTCCATTTTTCCCAGACTTCTAGTTATAGAGATTCTTTTTTCTTCTAAAGGTTCTCTTAGCCCTTCAATAACCACTCTATCAAATTCTGTAAATTCATCCAAAAATAAAACTCCATTATTTGCTAAACTGATTTCTCCAGGCTTGGGTATTCGCCCTCCGCCGATTATAGATGTTGTTGTAGAGGTGTGATGAGGGTCTCTAAAAGGTCGATTAATAATAATCGGAACTCTTTCACTGAGCTCGCCAGCGATACTGTAGATTTTAGTGGTTTCAATAATTTCATCTTCGGACATAGGAGGAAGTATAGTTGTTAGCCTTTTTGCAAGCATAGATTTACCACTTCCAGGAGCACCGATCATAATTATATTATGTCCACCAGCCGCAGCAATCTCAAGAGCTCTTTTAGCCCTAATTTGCCCTTTGACATCCCACATATCTAGAGAATAGTTAAAAGATTTTAATGTATTTATGGTTCTTTTACTGCGAGTAATACCCTCTTCAATAAATTTAGCAACATCTCTTAAATTTTTTACAGAAATGATATCGATATCTTTTATGATAGATGCCTCTTCTAAATTTTCTTCTGGAATAATGACACCTTTGAATCCTTTGCTTTTAGCCAATAAAACTCCACTGATGATGCCTTCCGCTCTTCGAATTTCTCCAGTCAATGAGAGCTCTCCCATCAATAGATATTCTTTTAAAATCCCTCTATAATCCGATAAAAATTTCATCCCAATCATTATTCCAATAGCTATAGGGAGGTCAAAATGTGAGCCTCTTTTTTTTATATTAGCAGGGGTTAAATTCACTACAATTCTTTTGGGTTCCAATAGATAACCCATGTTTTTTATTCCAGATTTTATACGATCTCTACTCTCTGATATAGTTGTATCACCTAAACCAACTATATTAAAAATAGGAAGACCATTAGTGACATCTACCTCAACTTCAACTAAAAAAGGTTCAATTCCTAAATAACTTGAACTTAACACTCGAACTAACATAAAAAACCTCCTCATCTATGAATATTATAAAACATAAATAAACTAAATTCTGACAAATTATTGAGGTGAATATTTCTATATGACTACGGATATTTTATAATTTTCTTTTTTTATAAATAAAAAGTAAAAAAATAAATAAAAAAAGTTTGACATATTTACAAAAAAGGTGTACTATATTTTTGTTGGAACAAAATTGTAATCATTATAAAAAAGTAATGAAAACAATTTTTCTTTAAAATAAAGAATATAAATTTATAGAAAGAAAATAATTGAGGAGGATTTATAATGGCAAAAGTAAAATGTACAGTATGTGGAGAAGTATTTGAAGAGGCTTTAGGAGCTTGCCCTTTATGTAAGGTTGGTTTAGATAAATGCGTTGCTTATGATGAAACAGCAGGAAGAGTATGGGCAACTGAGCATAAAATAGGAGAGGGATTAGCTTGCGGAGATGAGGAAATTATCGAAGGATTAAGAGCAAACTTCAATGGGGAGTGCATGGAAGTTGGAATGTACTTAGCAATGGCTAGAGTAGCAGATAGAGAAGGATATCCAGAAGTGGCAGAAGCTTACACAAGAATAGCTTTTGAAGAAGCTGGACACGCTGCAAGATTCGCAGAGTTATTAGGAGAGGTTGTAACTGATTCTACAGAGGAGAACTTAAAAAGAAGAGTAGAGGCTGAATACGGAGCAACTTCAGGAAAGTTTGATATCGCTAAAAGAGCTAAGCAATTAGGATTTGATGCAATCCACGATACAGTTCATGAGATGGCTAAAGATGAGGCTAGACATGGAAGAGCTTTCTTAGGATTATTAGAGAGACATTTCCAAAAGTAATAATAAAAAGTTAGAGTGCCTAATATGTTTTAGGCACTCTTTTTCGTTATATTGAAGTTTTTATTAGATTGTGGTACTATTAAAGTATTATAAAAGAATAAAAGGTGAGATGATTGGGGAAGATAATTTTTGTGACAGGCGGAGTGAGAAGTGGAAAAAGTTCTTTTGCTGAAAAAAAAGTTTTTGAGCTAGAAAAAGATAGGATTTATGTGGCTACAGCGATATCTTTTGATGATGAAATGAAGGAGAGAGTGCGATTACATAAAATTCAAAGAGGGGAGAACTGGATAACGATAGAAGCCTATAAAAATATATATAAAATTTTAGAAAAATATAAAGATTCAAATGGAGTTGTATTGTTGGATTGTTTAACAAATTTAGTTACAAATAACATGATTATAGATAGAGAAGTCGATTGGGAGAGTGCACCTCAAGACACTGTTGCAAAGATTGAAGATGAGATAAAAGATGAGATTAAAAAATTGATAGATTTTGTAAAAAATAGCACACTAGATATGGTTATAGTTTCTAACGAAGTCGGTATGGGATTAGTTCCTCCATATGCTTTAGGAAGATATTTTAGAGATATCAGTGGCAGAATGAATCAATTAGTTGGAAAAGAATGTCATGAGGCTTATTTGATAGTTTCTGGATTAGAGTTAAAATTAAAATAGAGTTTGGAGGAAAAAATGAAAGGGTTAGCTTTACTTTTTAAATTTATGACAAGATTACCATTTCCTGGAGGAAAGACTTTTGATTCAAAAGCTTTAGGAAAAGGAATGAAGTGGTTTCCAATAGTAGGGTTAGTAATAGGAGTTATAAACTTAGTTGTGGCAGTGGTTTTGGAAACTTTTATTCCATCACCTATCTTGATTGGAATAATTTTAGTGACATTGGATGTGATAATGACAGGTGGGTTACATTTAGATGGTTTAGCAGATACTTTTGATGGGATATTTAGTTATAGAAGTAAGCAAAAAATGTTAGAAATTATGAAGGACTCCAGAGTTGGTACGAATGGTGTTTTAGTTTTAATACTTTATTTCATATTTAAAATTGCTTTTTTAGTAGAAACATCAGAACTGTTTGGAATAAATCAAGGTGTAATAATGCTAATTGTGCCAGTATTAGCTAGAATAAATAGTGTGGCTAATTGTGCACTTGAACCTTATGCTAGAGTAACTGGAATGGGAAAAACTTTTGTAGATAATACAGATAAAGGCGGTTTATTGATATCGTATATACTGGTTACAGCGATATTATATGGAGTAGCCGAATTTTTTATGTTACCTTTTGTAAGTTTATTTATTGTTTTAAATATATTAATTGTCTGTGGTTTTTTCTTTGGAAAATTGATGACAAGAAAGATAGGTGGTATAACAGGGGATACTTTAGGAGCATTATTAGAGTTATCTTCAGTGCTTTCGCTAGTTTTAATGTATGTAACTTTATAGGTGAAGTTAATGGGGAAGATTATATTAGTCAGACACGGTGAATCAAAACTAAATGTTGAAGGGGTTTACTATGGTATTTTAAATCCGGAATTGACAGAAAAAGGTAAAGAACAGGCTAAAAAAACTAGAGAGATTTTAAAAAATATAAGTTATGAAAAGATATATACAAGTGACTTAAAAAGAGCTATAGAAACAGCGGAAATCGTGAATTATAAAGAGTTGGAAATTTCAATAGATGAAGAGTTGCGTGAATTGAATTTCGGGATATTTGAAGGGCGTAGTTATGAAGAACTTTTGGAAAAATATCCGGAAGAGTTAAAAAAAAGTCAAAAAAATTGGGAGAATTATAATTATATAACAGGTGAAAGTGTTTTAGAGCTTCAAAAAAGAGCTATTAATTTTATAGAAAAAAAAATTGATTTGGAAAAAGACACAGTTTTAGTTACTCATTGGGGAGTAATAAATACTATTTTAAGCCACTATTTTTCTAACGGACTAGAATCCTATTGGAAATTTAGTGTAAAAAATGGTGGTGTAGTTATAATTGAATTTTCTGAAGGATATCCCATATTGAAGGGATTAAACATAGGGGGCTAAAGTTGAACAGAATAAAGGAGTTTCAAAAGGGTATAGTTGGTGCTGATCTAGACGCTATAAAAGAGTGTAAAAAAGTATTGGATTCAAAAATGAAACCTGAGAAAAGTTTGGGTATTTTGGAGGAGTTAGCAATAAAAGTGGCAGGAATAACTGGTCAGCCTTTAAATGAATTAAAAGCTGGATGTCATTTTATAGCATCATCTGACAATGGGGTTATTGAGGAGGGAGTTTCATCTTGCCCGATTGAATATACGAGAATAGTTTCAGAAGCAATGCTAAATTCTTTTGCAGCTATTGGAATTTTGTGTAAAAGTTTGGGGATACCTCTAAATTTGATAGATATAGGAATCAAAGGAGAGATACCTAGAAGTTATGAAAACTTATATGTAAAAAAAATAGCATACGGTACTAAAAATTTCACTAAAGAACCTGCAATGAGTTTAAATGAAGTGATGGATGCAATTGCAGTTGGAGTGGATATGATAAAATCTAAAAAAGAGTATGATTTTTTCTCTAATGGTGAGATGGGAATAGCTAATACGACAACAAGTTCAGCGATTTTATACGCTTTAACAAAAGAAAATATAGAAAAAGTTGTAGGTTGCGGTGCAGGACTTTCAGATGAGGGATTAAAAAGAAAGAGAAAGATTATAGAAGAGGCGTGTATTAAGTATGATTTATTTAATAAAGAGCCAATAGAAGTTTTAAGATGTGTTGGAGGTCTTGATATAGCGTGTATGGTCGGACTTTATTTAGGAGCTGCACTGGAGAGAAAACCAATGTTAATAGATGGATTTATCTCAGCGGTAGCTGCTTTAGTAGCAACTAAAATAGAACCGAAAGTAAAAGATTATTTGATAGGGACTCATATGAGCGAAGAGCCGGGAATGAAAGTGGTTATGAGGGAGCTGAATTTAAAAACATTTTTACATATGGAAATGCGTTTAGGAGAAGGAACAGGAGCAGTTTTAGCGTATCCTATTTTGAAAGCAGCAGTGGAGATTCCTAAAATAATGAAAACAAAAGATGAGGTCTATGAAATATTTCAGTAAAGTAATAAGGGGTGATTTATTTTGGAAAAAAACCAAATGCAAGGGCACCGAAAGAGATTACGAGAGAAGTATTTAAAAATTGGGTATAAAGGTTTAGAAGATTATGAGGTTTTGGAGTTGTTATTAACTTATTCAATAAAATTAAAAGATTGCAAAGGGATTGCAAAAAATTTATTATTAAAATTTAAGAGTATAGATAAGATAATAAATGCTGAATTGAATGATTTAAAGGAAGTTGAAGGTATTGGTTCAGAGACCGCTCTATATTTAAAAGTGATTGGTGATACAATGTCAAATCATTACTTTAAAAATGTAAAAAAAGCTGATTTAACAACTTTAAAAGGGAAAAATGATTTGATAGACTATTTAAAGGATGATGTAGGCAGTTTAAAAAGTGAGGAATTTAAAGTAATCTATTTGAGCAGTGATAATAAAATTGTTAGTGACGAAATACTGTTTAAGGGAACAATTGACAGAAGTGTGGTTTATCCTAGGAAGATAATGGAAAGAGCAATAGATAATAGAGCTAAAGGAATAATATTTGCCCATAACCATCCAAGCGGGAACTTGACTCCATCTAAGAAAGATATCGAAGTAACGTTAGAAATGCAAGAGTTGCTTGAAAAAGTGGATATTAAATTATTGGATCATATTATTGTTAGTGATGAGTCCTATTTTAGTTTTTATGAAAATGGACTAATTGAATATTATTAAAAAGTTTAGCCCTCTTACATCAATTAAGAGGGTCTTTTAGTAAGGAGGAAAAATGTTAGACAAAATAATTATAAAAGGAGCTAGAGAACATAATCTTAAAAACTTTGATGTAGAGATTCCAAAATATAAATTTGTTGTTGTAACAGGGGTAAGTGGGAGTGGAAAATCATCTCTGGCATTTGATACTATATATTCAGAAGGACAAAGAAGATATGTAGAAAGTTTATCAGCTTACGCAAGACAGTTTATAGGACAGATGAAGAAACCAGAAGTTGATAGTATCGAAGGATTAGCTCCAGCTATTTCAATCGAACAAAAAACTACGAATAAGAATCCGAGGTCAACAGTTGGAACAGTGACAGAGATTTATGATTATATGAGACTATTGTTTGCACATATAGGTAAAGCTCATTGTCCAATATGTGGGAAACTAGTCGAAAGACAAAGTGTTGATGAGATTGTCGAAAACGTATACGAAAAATTCAATAATGGCGATAGATTAGTAATTTTAAGTCCGGTTATCAAAGATAAAAAAGGAACTCATAAAAATTTATTTTTAAATCTTGTAAAAAAAGGTTTTGTAAGAGCAAGAGTCAATGGTGAAGTTTTATATATAGAAGAAGAGATAGTTTTAGATAAAAATAAAAAACATAATATTGAGGTTGTTGTAGATAGAATTGTAGTGGATAAGGAAGACGAGGAGTTCAAGTCCAGATTAACCCAGAGTATCGAACAAGGTATTGAGTTATCAGAAGGAAAGATAATTATAAATTGGGGAGATGGAGAACAGTTATACAGTGAAAACTTCTCATGTCCAGAACATGAAGATGTGAGTATTCCAGATTTAAATCCGAGATTATTTTCTTTTAACGCTCCTTTTGGAGCCTGTCCTGAGTGTAAGGGAATAGGTAAAAAATTGGAAATTGATGAAAGTAGATTGATCGAGGATGAAAATTTATCTATATTAAAAGGTGGTATATATATACCCGGAGCAGCTTCAGCTAAAAAAGGTTATACATGGACAATATTTGAATCAATGGCAAAAAAATATAAAATTGATTTGAATAAACCAGTAAAAGATTTGACTAAAAAAGAGATGGATATAATTTTTTATGGAACTGATGGAGAGAAATTTAGAGTGGACTATACATCCAAAGAGTTTAGTTTTCATGGGGAGAAGGATTTTGAAGGAATTGTAAAAAATTTAGAAAGAAGATACAATGAGTCTTTTTCAGATAGTTCGAGAGAAGAGATTGAAAATAGATTTATGATAGAAAGAGTATGTAAGGTATGCCATGGGAAAAGATTAAAACCAGAAGTTTTAGCAGTGACTGTTTATAATAAAAATATAATTGAGATAACAGAACTAAGTATAAGAGATGCTTTAGATTTTTTTGAAACTATAGTGTTGACAGAAAAAGAAAAACAAATAGCTGCAGAGATTTTAAAAGAGATAAAAGAAAGAATATCTTTCATGATAAATGTTGGTTTGGACTATTTGAGCTTAGCTAGAGAAACAAAAACATTATCTGGAGGAGAATCTCAAAGAATTAGATTGGCAACTCAGATAGGTTCGGGACTAACAGGGGTATTGTATGTTTTAGATGAGCCAAGTATTGGATTGCACCAAAGAGACAATGATAAACTGCTTGCCACTTTGAATAGATTAAAAGAGTTAGGAAACACACTTATAGTTGTTGAGCACGACGAAGATACGATGTATCAAGCTGACTATATATTGGATATGGGACCAGGAGCGGGAGTATTTGGTGGTGAAATAGTGGCTGCAGGAACTCCACAAGAGGTTATGGAAAATGAACTTTCTATGACAGGAAGATACTTAAAGGGAGAAGTAGGTATAACTGTACCGAAAAAAAGAAGAGAGCCAAATGGATATATAGTTTTGAAGGGGGCAAAAGGAAACAATTTAAAAAATGTAGATGTTGATATACCTTTAGGTGTTTTAACAGTTGTAACAGGAGTGAGTGGAAGTGGAAAATCAACACTGATAAATCAAACCCTTTATCCAGTTCTATTCAATAAGTTAAATAAAGGGAAGCTGTATCCATTGGAACACTCATCTATCGAAGGATTAGAGAATTTAGATAAGGTTATAGAGATAGATCAAAGTCCTATTGGGAGAACTCCAAGATCGAATCCGGCAACATATACAAAAGTTTTTGATGATATAAGAGATATTTTTGCTCAGACTAAAGATGCAAAGGCAAAAGGTTACTCAAAGGGCCGTTTTTCTTTCAATGTGAAAGGAGGAAGATGTGAAGCTTGTCAAGGTGCTGGAATTATAAAGATAGAGATGAATTTTTTACCAGATGTTTATGTTGAATGTGAAGTATGTAAAGGAAAAAGATATAATAGAGAGACATTGGAAGTCTATTATAAAGGAAAAAATATATCAGATGTTTTAGATATGAGCGTGGGAGAGGCATATGATTTTTTCAAGACAATACCAACTTTAGAGCGAAAGCTAAAAGTACTAGTAGATGTAGGTTTAGATTATATTAAGTTGGGGCAACCGGCAACGACACTATCTGGTGGAGAGGCTCAGAGAATAAAGTTAGCGAGTGAGCTAGCTAAAGTTTCGAAAGGAAAAACTATATATATATTGGATGAACCGACAACAGGACTTCATTTTGAAGATATAAGAAAACTTTTAGAAGTTATTAATAGATTGGTAGAAAAAGGGAATACGGTTGTAATTATAGAGCATAATTTAGATGTGATAAAAAATGCAGATTATATAATAGATATAGGACCTGAAGGTGGAGACGGTGGAGGAAAAGTAATTTTAACAGGAACTCCAGAAAAAGTGGCTTCTTCTAAAAAAGGGTATACAAGTAAATATCTAAAAAAAGCGTTAAAAGGGGAGAGATAGAGTAATGTTTGAATACCTAAATGGAGTAATAAAAATAAAAAAACCAGAATATCTAGCAGTTGATGTGAATGGAATAGGGTATAGAGTCTACATAACTTTAAAAACCTACGATCAGGTGCAAGTGGGAGAAAAAAGAGAGTTGTATATATACAATGTAATAAAAGAGGATACATTTAAGTTGGTTGGATTTTTACAGGAGAGAGAGAGAGTTCTCTTTGAAATGTTGATAGGAATTACTGGCATAGGACTCTCATTAGCACTATCTATAATGTCAACTTTTTCAATAGATAATATCAGAGAGATTGTTTTAACAGAGGATTTTCAAACATTAAAAAGGGTTCCAAAATTGGGAGAGAAAAAATCAAAACAAATAATAATAGATTTGAATAATAAAATTAAGCTTTTAAACTTAATGTCTATGGAGGATCCATCAGGGGATGTATTGAATAATGCTATAGAAGAGGAGTTATATATGGCGTTAGACTCTTTAGGATACAGTAAAAAGGAAATAGATTCTCTAATAAGTAAAGATGAATTAAATAGCTATTCTACTTTAGAAGAAGCAATTAAGGGAGTTTTAAAGAAAATTCAATTAAGGGGATGATTTTATGAGAAAAATCTACGTTTTAGATACAAATGTTTTGATACATGATCATCGTAGTATCTATAGTTTTGAAGACAATGAAGTTATTGTTCCTATATTTGTAATAGAGGAGATAGATAACTTAAAAAGAAATAGTACAACGGCAATACAAGCACGATTAGCAGCAAGAGAGCTAGATAACATAAGAAAAAAAGGATGTATTGCAAAGGGTGTAGAGTTGGAGAAAAAGATTTTTTTCAAGGTAGAGATAGAAAGTGATTTAAGTTTATTGCCACAAGCATTGAAAAAAGATTCTATGGACAATATGATAATTGCAACAACTTTAGGAATTAAAAATAAAAATCCAAATATGAGGGTTATATTGATAACTAAAGATATAAATATGAGAATAAAGGCGGATTCTCTGGGATTAGAAGTTCAAGACTACGAGACAGATCGAACGGACTATACAACATTATATGATGGATATGAAGAGATAGAAGTTTCTAGAGAAGTATATAACAAATTTGATAAAGCTGGAAAGATAAACGTTTGGGAATTGGGGGATGAGCACCATTTTACAGAAAATATGTTCATTAAGTTTAAGTGTGGAGAGGATAAAACTTTTGGAAGATATATAGGTGGAAAAATTAGAAGAAATTTGGAGGGACAGATATCAGCTTGGGGAGCGAGAGCGAGAAATGATGAGCAAGAGTATGCGATGGAACTCCTAATGGATGAAAATATAAAAGTTGTAACTTTGGTAGGAAGAGCTGGAACAGGAAAGACATTATTAGCAATAGCAGCAGGCTTAGAGCAGGTCGTTGAAAGAGGTAAATATAAAAAACTTCTGATAGCTAGACCAATAATACCTATGGGAAAAGATTTAGGTTACCTACCTGGAAGTGAAGAGGAGAAATTAAGACCATGGATGCAACCTATATATGATAATATAGATTATTTAGCTGGAGAAAAAGGTGAAAAAACTGGGGAGAAAGTAATTTTGGGGCTTCAGACCATGGGACTTTTAAAAATAGAAGCTCTCACATACATAAGAGGAAGAAGTATTCCAAATGGATACATAATAATAGATGAAGCACAGAACTTGACTCCTCTTGAGGTAAAGACAATAATAACAAGAGCTGGAGAAAATACAAAGATAGTTTTAACGGGTGATCCAGATCAAATCGACAGTCCATATTTAGATTCAGATACAAATGGACTTACATATTTGTCAGATAAATTGAAAAATGAAAGTATAGTAGGACACGTTACTTTGAAAAAAGGTGAACGTTCGACATTAGCTGAGTTAGCAGCAAAACTTCTGTAAATTTTTTCTTTTATTTTATCAATATATATATTATAATAATGTATAAGATAAAAGACGAAATTTGAGAGGAGTAAAGTTATGGAGACACTTTTAACGTTGTTTTTATTTATTTTTGCTGTAGCTTTAATAGTATTAGTTCTTGTTCAGCCAGATAGAAGTCACGGTATGTCAGGGAGTATGGGAATGGGAGGTTCAAATACAGTATTCGGAGTTTCAAAAGATGGAGGACCACTAGCCAGAGCAACTGAAGTAGTAGCGTTTTTATTTATACTTTCAGCACTTCTTCTGTATCTAGTAAAATAGTTAAAAGAGTTAAAGGCGTGTTGGGGTACACAATACGCTTTTTTATTTTAAAAAATAGGTTGTGATTAGATGCTAAGTATATTTGGTGGAAATTTTGAAGATGCAAAACCTTTATCTACTCGTTTAAGACCTCAAAAATTTGCAGATTTTAAAGGACAGGAAAAACTTTTAGGAAAAAATGGAGTTCTCAGAAAAATAATAGAAGGAAAAAGTTTATCCAATATGATTTTATATGGACCATCCGGTTCTGGTAAAAGTTCATTGGGAGAAATAATATCTAAAGAGTTAAACTATAATTTTGAGACTTTAAATGCGACAATAGCGAGCTTGAATGATTTACGAGAGATTGTAGAAAAAGCTAAAAAAGATTTAGAGTTATATGGGAAAAGAACAATTTTATTTTTAGATGAGATTCATAGATTTAATAAAACTCAACAGGACGCACTACTGTCATATACAGAGTCAGGAATATTGATTTTAGTTGGAGCTACAACTGAAAATCCGTATCATAGTTTAAACAATGCACTGTTATCAAGGTGTTTGATCTTTGAATTTAAACCTTTAACAAGAGATAATATAAGAGAGATTTTATTAAAAGGTGAAGAGTTATTAAATTTGCAGATTCCCGAGGAGATAAGGGATGCTATTTTGGATATCTCTCAAGGAGATAGCAGGATAGCATTAAACTACTTAGAGCTGTATAAAAATAGTTGTATGGGATACTCTAAAGAAGAGGTAATAGATATATTTAGAGAGAGAAAAGCTTCTTATCATAAAGAAGAGGATAAGTATAATATAATTTCAGCCATGATAAAAAGTATAAGAGGCAGTGATCCAGATTCAGCGATATATTGGTTAGCTAGACTTCTCTACGGTGGAGAGGATCCAAGATACATAGCAAGAAGACTGGTTATTCATGCGAGTGAGGATATTGGAATGGCGAACCCAGAAGCCATGCTTATAGCAAATAGTGCAATGAATGCAAGTGAAAAAATAGGGATGCCAGAAATAAGAATAATTTTATCTCAAGCAGTTATTTATTTAGCAATATCAACCAAAAGTAATTCAAGCTATATGGCTATTGATAAGGCTTTAAAAGATATAGAAAATGGAGACTTAGAACCAGTTCCAATTCATATAGGAACGGGAGCAGTGGGATATAAATATCCACATAGTTATGAAAATAATTTTGTGGAGCAAAATTATAGAGCAAATAGAAAAAAATACTATATTCCGGGAAATAATAGAAATGAAAAATTAATTGAAGAAAAATTAGAAAAGTTGTGGAAATTAAAATAATTGAGGTGATAAAATGAAGCTGATTAAGGCAGTTAGAGGAACTAAGGATATATTTGGAGATGAAGGAATAAAGTATGACTATATAACAAGAACAGCTCAAGAGTTTTTTGAAAATTATGGATATTCAATGATAAAAACGCCTATATTTGAGGAGACAGACCTTTTTAAAAGGGGAGTAGGAGAGGGAACAGATATTGTTGAGAAAGAGATGTATACTTTTCAAGATAGAGGGGAGAGAAGTATAACTTTAAGACCAGAAGGGACAGCAGCTGTTGTGAGATGTTACTTAGAAAATAAAATCTATGCGAAAGAGGATGTTTCAAGATTTTTTTATGCGGGATCAATGTTCAGATATGAAAGACCACAAGCTGGAAGACAAAGAGAATTTAACCAGATAGGAGTGGAAGTTTTAGGTGAAAGTTCACCAATTTTAGATGCAGAAGTAATCGCTATGGGATATTCATTTTTAAGCAAAATTGGAGTTACTGATTTGGAGGTAACAATAAACTCAGTTGGAGAAAGAGAAAGTAGACAAAGATATAGAGAGACTCTTTTGGATTTCTTAGAGCCAATGAAAGAAGAGCTTTGCGAAGATTGTAAAATGAGAATGGAAAAAAATCCACTTAGAGTTTTGGATTGTAAAGTGGATAGGTGTAAAGAATTGACAATGGGAGCACCAATCATAACGGATTCTTTGTTGGAAAAGGAGAAAGAGCACTACGAAACAGTAAAAAAATATTTGACATTGTTTGGTGTAAATTATAAAGAAGATCCAAGATTAGTCAGAGGATTGGATTATTACTCAAGTACAGTTTATGAGATTGTGACAAATAAATTAGGGGCACAGGGAACAGTTTTGGGCGGTGGAAGATATGATAATCTTTTAAAGCAACTTGGCGATAAAGAGATTCCAGCATTTGGATTTGCAGCTGGAGTTGAAAGAATTATGATGCTTCTAGGAGAAAATTTTCCTAAGAGGGAGTTAGATGTATATATAGCTTGGCTTGGAGAGACTACTAGAGATTTTGCATTTGAGTTAGCCAATGATTTGAGAGTTTCTGGGAAATCAGTTTCAATAGATTACACTTCAAAAGCAATGAAGGCACATATGAAAAAAGCTGATAAAGTTGGTGCAAAAAATGTTATTATAATAGGAGAGGATGAGATGAATAAAGGAGTTGTTATGCTAAAAGATTTCATCAATAGAACTCAAGAGGAAGTAAGTAGAGAAAATATAAAAAAAATATTAAAATAATAGAAGGAGAAAAGAGATGACGTATTATAGAACTCATAACTTAGGGGAATTAAGGGCTTCAAATATCGGTGAAACAGTTACTTTATCTGGATGGGTTGATACAAAGAGGGACTTAGGTGGACTGACATTTATCGATTTAAGAGATAGAGAGGGAAAAACACAAATAGTTTTTCATACGGATATAGCAGAGGATTCGGTTGTAGAAAGAGCACAAAAATTAAAAAATGAATCGGTTATAAAAGTTATAGGAGTTGTGAAAGAAAGACAAAGTAAAAATGCCAATATTCCTACGGGAGATATAGAAGTATTTGTGACGGAGTTAGAGGTTTTAAACAATTGTGACGTTTTACCATTCCAAGTTACTGGAGATGAAAATTTGAGTGAAAATGTCAGATTAAAATATAGATATTTGGATTTAAGAAGACCTCAAATGACTAGAAACTTAAAAATGAGACATAAAATGATTATGTCAATAAGAAATTATATGGATGAGAGAGGATTTTTAGATGTAGATACTCCAATTTTAACAAAGTCAACTCCAGAAGGGGCAAGAGATTTCTTGGTTCCAAGTAGAACTAATCCCGGAGATTTTTATGCTTTACCACAATCTCCTCAACTATTTAAGCAACTACTTATGATTTCTGGAGTCGAGAGATACTTCCAAATTGCTAAATGTTTTAGAGATGAGGATTTAAGAGCTGATAGACAACCAGAATTTACTCAATTAGATATTGAAATGTCTTTTGTAGAGCAAAAAGATATTATGAATGAAATAGAAGGCTTGGCAAAAAGAGTATTTAAAAATGTAACTGGAGAATCAGCTGATTATGAGTTTCCAAGAATGCCTTACGCAGAAGCTATGGAAAGATTCGGTTCAGATAAACCTGATACAAGATTTGGTGTTGAATTAAAAGATTTAATGGATATAATGGCAACTTGTGGATTCAAAGGGTTTAAAAGTGCGGTAGAAAATGGTGGAATTGTTAAAGCAATTGTAGCTCCAGGAGTTGCAGAGCAATTTTCAAGAAAAATCTTAACTGAATATGAAGATTATGCAAAAACATATTTTGGTGCAAAAGGAATGGCTTGGATAAAGTTAACAGAAGAAGGAGTTAATTCGCCAATAGCTAAGTTTTTTACTGAAGAAGAGATGGATGCAATCATAGCTAGAACTGAAGCAAAAGTTGGAGATGTAATAATGATTGTAGCAGATAGAGCAAAAGTTGTGTATGGAGCTTTAGGTGCTGTAAGGTTGAAGTTAGGAAAAGAGCTAGAATTAATTAATAATGATGAGTTTAAATTCTTATGGATAGTAGACTTTCCTATGTTCGAATATGATGAAGAGGAACAGAGATACAAAGCTCAACACCACCCATTTACGTCAATAAAAGATGAAGATATGCAGCTTTTCTTAGATGGTGAGATGGATACAGTTAGAACTAATTCATATGATTTAGTATTAAATGGTTCTGAAATTGGCGGAGGATCAATAAGGATATTTAACCCTGAAATTCAGAGTAAAGTATTTGAAAAATTAGGTTTATCTAAAGAAGAAGCAAAAGAAAAATTTGGTTTCTTTGTGGATGCTTTTAAATATGGGGCGCCCCCACATGGAGGATTGGCATTTGGGATTGATAGATGGTTAATGGTAATGCTAAAGGAGCAATCGATAAGAGATGTAATTCCATTCCCTAAAACAAATAAAGGTCAATGTTTAATGACAGAAGCACCAAGTAAAGTTGATGATAAACAATTGGAAGAACTTTACTTAGATTCAACATATAATTCAGAGATAGTTTAGTTATAAAAAATATACTATTCATGAGGATTTTTTAATTGAAAAAATAATATAGAAGTGATATAATTGTCTTAAGAATAAATATTTCTGGTCTACTCGCTATTATCTGGAGGTTTTGGGCCTAAGGTCGCTATTGGGATTGGCGCTGTTATTTATAGTTCAGAAAAGTCACGGAAACCTTTGTTTCACGGACCCTGTGTATAGATAGTATCTGGTTACCACTTATAAGGAATGGCGACCAAAACCGTAAGGAAGGCGGTAGACTGGAGTTATTCTTTTTGGGACTTTCGAGTCCTTTTTTTTATTTCACGGTGAAAGGAGAATAAATGTTAACTATTGAAAAACAAATAGAAATAATTTTATTAGAAACAGTAAACAATCTTTATCCAGATAAAGATTTAAAACCAATAGAGATAACTGTAGCAACAAATGAAAAATTTGGAGATTTTCAATCGAATTTTGCTATGATGAATTCTAAAATAATTGGTGGTAATCCAAGAGCTATTGCCGAGAATGTTGTAAATAACATAGTTGAAAATAGTGTAATTGATAAAATAGAGATTGCGGGACCAGGATTTTTAAATATATTTTTAAAAGATTCATATTTAGGAGATTTAGTTAAAAAGATTTCAAAAGAGGAGTATGAATTTAAAGGACTTAATACAGAAGGGGATGTAATAATAGATTACTCTTCACCGAATATAGCAAAGAGAATGCATATTGGTCACCTAAGATCAACTATAATCGGAGATTCAATAAAAAGAATGTATAAGTATTTAGGTTATAATGTTGTGGCAGACAACCACATTGGAGATTGGGGAACTCAATTTGGAAAACTTATAATAGGATATAGAAATTGGCTTAACCAAGAAGCATATAAAGAAAACGCAATTGAAGAATTAGAAAGAGTTTATGTTGAGTTCACAAGACAAAGTGAGGAAAATCCAGAATTTGAAGATCAAGCTAGAGAAGAGCTAAAAAAACTTCAAGATGGAGATGAAGAAAACTATAGATTATGGCAAGAGTTTATAAAAGTTTCTTTAGATGAGTATGCAAAGTTATATAATAGAATGGGAATAAACTTTGATACATATTATGGTGAATCTTTTTATCATGATTTAATGCCAGGAGTGGTTGAAGAGTTAGAAAATAAGAAAATAGCAGTTGAAGATCAGGGAGCAAAAGTTGTATTTTTCCCAGAGGAAGAGAAGTTACATCCTTGCATTGTTCAGAAGAAAGATGGTGCATTTTTATATGCAACTTCGGATATAGCAACTGTTAAATTTAGATTAGCTAATTATGACGTAAATAAACTAATATATGTAACAGATGAGAGACAGCAGGATCATTTTAGACAATTCTTTAGAATTACAGATATGTTAGGATGGAATGTTGAAAAGCAACATGTTTGGTTTGGAATAATGAGATTTGCTGATGGAGTATTTTCTACTAGAAAAGGAAATGTAATTAGATTAGAGGAACTTTTAGATGAAGGTAAGAGAAGAGCTTATGAGATTGTAAATGAGAAGAATCCAGAATTATCAGAAGCAGAAAAAGATAATATAGCAGAAGTTGTGGGAACTGGAGCCATAAAGTATGCTGATTTATCGCAAAATAGACAAACAGCAGTTATTTTTGAATGGGATAAAATTCTAAGCTTTGAAGGAAATACAGCCCCATATTTACAATACTCTTATGCAAGAATTAAATCTATATTGAGAAGAGCAAAAGAGCAGAATAAAGAGGTTAAAGAGGATATTACAATGAAGTTTGCAGATAAAACAGAAAGAACCTTAGCTCACCATTTGACACAATTTCCGGGAATTATACTGAAAGCTGCCGAAAACTGTAGACCAAATTTGATAGCTGATTATTTATTTGAACTATCAAAGAAATTTAATAGTTTTTATAACGCATGTCCAATATTAAATCAAGAGGATGAAACTTTATATTCAAGACTACTATTAGCCGAAAGAACAGCTGCAGTGTTGAAAGAAGGGTTAAATCTTTTAGGAATAAATACATTGGAAAGAATGTAAAATAAAAACCAGTGTGAAAACACTGGTTTTAAACTGTAGGCAAGTAACTGTCTACAGTTTTTTTTAAAGATTTTTTAATAATTTTTACAAACTGTATCCAAACTTTAATTCTAAACTTAGTTTTTTCTTAACTTCATCTCCAGTTAAGTATTTTCCTTCTAATCCTACATTGAAATTCTCATTAATTTTTACAGTACTTCCAATTTTAATTTCAAAACCTTTTTTTGGCATAGGTGCTATAAATTTAATTCTTTCAACATTGATTTCAGGGTTATCATTATTTAAATACTTATTTATTTCATATCCAACTGTTAAAGAAGGTAATATTTCCAACTTGTTAAAGTTGAAAGATTTTTCTATTGTTAAACTAGGTTTTAGCTGAAGTAATGTTTCCTTTTTAGAATAGACACTATATTGATCATTATGTCTATCAGTTAAATTATATTTATTAGATGGTAAAGTAAATAATTTAGTATCAAAAATAGGAGTTATTTTATAATTAGATACAGAATAAGATTTTCCTAAACCTAATCCATAAGTATCTGTATCAAAATGTTTTTTCTCTTCAGAAATATAACTTGTGAAATTACTTTTAATTAGATTTTTACTATAATCACCCTTTATAAAATATCCATCTTTTGTTAAGAATTTTGAATAAATTTGAAGAGAATAAACTTCAGATTTATTATTGTAATATCCATCAAAAGTTGAATCGGATTTACCATAAATAAAATTACCACCTATAAATAGTTTAGAATTTCCATTAGAGATTATTTTATAATCATAACCAAATCCATTACTTTTAATTTTTTGTTCATAGTCTCTAAAATTTTTATTACCGAATTTTAATTCAGTATAGTTTCCTAGATAGTATACACCTTCCTTATGTGATATTCCATCTAAGGAATTTAATCTATCATGAATTAATTCGTTTTGATTTTTTAGTAAATTAATTCTGCTAGTATATTCAGAAATTGCAGCATTTGAAAGATTACTAGCATATTGACTTTGATTAGCTGGCGGTTCAGGTTCAACTATCGGAGGATTAGGTTCACTAACTGGTGGCTTAGGTTCAACCACTGGCAGGTTAGGAGTTGAAACAACTAATTTATTGTCAGTTAGTTTTAAGTTTGCTCTAATAGGACCTAAATCGATAAAGTTTTCTCCATCTATCGATTTCAATGTTAAATTAGAACTACTTCCATCAGGAAGAGACATAAAGACAATATTTTTACCTAATTCCATATCTTTTCCAACATTATGGATATCAATAAATAAATTGGTTCCTTCTGAAATGTTTTTTAGAACCTCTAGTTTATCTCCTTCTCCTGTTGTTAAATTAGTTTTGAAGAATACATTAGCATTTCCAGAAATATTATCAACACTTAAAGTTAGAAAATCTGTTGTTGTCTTGTTAAATTCTCTATGAGAATTGAAATTTAATTGAGTATTGTTTAATGCTAAATTACCTAACTTAGAAGTTGATGATACATCCCAATATGTATTATTTAGAACAAGATTACTTTGAGCATCTCCTTGAATATCTCCTGTAAAAATAGAGTTTTCAAAAGAGGCGTTACTGCTATTTAACGATAAACTTCCTTCAATTTGAGTATAGCCAACTGCCAAATTAGAGTTTTTATTTAAATTGATATTTCCATTATAGAAAGTACTAATATCATGAAATTTTGTTCCACTTGTTTTATCGTTTAATAGAGTACTCACTGGAGTTTGAGTCAATGTATTCTGTGTAGAATCATACACTAAATCAGTTTTTCCATCCAGATATCCTAAAATAATATTGGAGTTGGAATGTGTATTAATATTTCCTTCTATAAATGAATATACACTACCAGTAAAGTTAGTATTAGTATCTAAATTTAAGTTTTTAAATTTAAATTTAGAAAAATAATAGTCTCCATTAACAGTAGTATTTTTAATATTTTCTCCGGCATGAAGGTCTCTTCCACCTGAAAGAACTAATTTATTTTCAGAACCAGAGAGATTGATGTCACCATCTAAATTACTTCCACCTGTAATTGCAAAAGTTTTATTAGAAGCACCACTAATATTAACATCTAATTGTCCATTTTTTTTATTTTCATCAGATTCTCCAAAGAAACCATGGAAGATAGAAACATTGCCTTTAAATTTTTCAGTGTTGATATCTGCAATAGCTTTCTTATCTGAAGAGTTTATTATTTTAGCGCCATTATCTACAGCATTAATATCTCCAAAAGCTATTTTATTTCCGTTTAAATCTAACCTACCACCTCTAAACATAAAGTTGATTTTAGAAGTATCAATTTGTTCATCATTGTTTAAAATTACAGTAGCTCGTCCACTGACAATATCAATTTTATTAAAAGCTTGTAATTTTCCAGATTCGTCACTTTCTTGGTTTAAAACAACTGTCCCATCACCGACATTTAAAGCACCTTCATTAATTCCCTTTCCATTAACAATAAGAGTTCCTTCTCCAATTTTATGAAGACTATCATCTTTTACACCGTTAACTTGCCACAATACCTCTTTTTCTTTTGCAATTTCGATACCAGCCCCAACCCATGTTTTATCTTTATTTTCAGAAGTAACTGTATAGTTGCTTTCAAATGTTAATTTTCCAGCTCCCATATTAATATTATCCTGAAGTTTTATAACTCCATCTTCTCCTTTAAAAGTTAAGTGCTTGGTTGAATTTAACTCTTCGTCAGTAGCTTTATTTAAAGCAATAGTATCTTTTAATCCAAAATATTCCCATTTTTCAGTTCCTTGTACAATTTCTCCTTTTCCAGAATTGCTATCTCCTTTTACTCCGTGCCATAAAATCTGTTCGTTTGAATTTTTATTTATAACATCAGGAGATGTATCTTCTTTGATAATGTCTAATGTAAAATCTTTTTGAAAAGAAGTAAAAATATCATCCCAAGCTGTAATAGCTTTTGCAAAACCTAATAACTCCCATTGCTTTGTACTGCTGTTGAAACCCCAAAGTGGTGAACCACTGTCTCCTCCCTCAACAGATATAGGCAAGGCAGTATTAATATTATGGTCTAAGAAAAATCTGTCTCCGTGGGCTCTAAATGCTAAGTTTCCACCAAATATAGCTTCTGGTGAATAAAAACCTCCAGTTAAATATTGATATGCACCGCTTAGATGCTTTTTAGAAAAAGTACCATCAGGATTTAAAGTTACAGTGTATTGGCTACCACTACCTACTCTTGCGAAGATAGAATATTTGTCTTTATTTTGTGCCCAATTTATTGTATTTCCATCTAAAGAGTTCCAGTTAGATGGAGCTACATCTGTAACAACTTTATTGAGTCTAGGAGTATGAAAATCTTCTGTCTTATGATTGTTTCGGTCAATTAATTTATAGGAATGACCTAATCCATATCCATAGCTTACATTTTTATATCCTCCATTATGTTTTACTCCTGCTACATAATTAGGATTAATTAATGTTCCGACTCCAGCAGAATCTGTTGATGAAAAGTCAGGAATAGGCACATTGATAATACGATAACTTCCATCTTTTCGATCAACTCTAACATTCATAGCGCCAACTTTAAAAGCGCCTTTATTCATTGCAAAATCACGATAGTATTGATAGTCGATTAAACCTGTTACTGTTCCAGCTTTTGCAATGATAAATGATAAAATATTTAATACGATTACAAGATTTTTCCTCATTAATTCTCCTTTTAAGAAACTATTGTTAGAATAGAAAATTAGCTTTTTAGAATATAGCCGATTAATTATACAATATTATTTTTAAAAAAAATCCTAAATAGGAAAAATGAGAAATTCAGTGGATAATTTTGTTTCAAGAAAACTATTTTTTAAAATAATCTTTAAGTAAATCATCTAAAAGTGGAGTAACCCCTAAAAATTGTAAATATCTATCATACTCTTTTCTTTTTTCTTTTAATTTTTCTTCAGAAGGACAACCTAAAATAGATTTAATTAAAATATTTTTAGGTGTGTGTTCCATATCTATAAATTCCATGACTTTTGTATTATAACCACAAAGCTCTAATGATAAAGCTCTTAATGCGTCAGTAGCCAAAGAGCTAAATCTTTCTTGTAAGATTCCATGATTTCCAAAAGGTGATAAAACTCCTTTTAACTCTGTCATTGAGGATTTATTTATTTTCTGATTTATTTCAGATTGACAGCAAGGTACAGCTAAAATGGCTTTAGCGCCCAGTTCTAATCCTTTAAGAATAGAGTAATCGGTTGCATTATTGCAAGCGTGCAGTGAAAATATCATGTCTACATCATGAAAAATATTAAAATCTTTGATATCTCCTTTTATGAACTGTAAATTATCGAAATCCAAGTTTTTGGCAATAGTGTTGCAATGTTTAATCACATCATCCTTTAAATCCAAACCAATAATCTCGACCTTTAAGTGCTTAATATATTTCAAATAGTGATATAGAGCAAAAGTTAGATATGATTTACCACATCCAAAATCAATTATTTTCATTGAGTTTCCAATAAGTTTTTTTTCGTGTAACTCTTTTAAGGTATCTTCAATAAATTCTAAATATCTATTTATTTGTCTAAACTTGTTGAATTTTTCTTTGCTAACTTTCCCAGTTTCAGACATAACCCCTAGCTCAATTAGGGATGGAACGGGAGTGTTATCTTGTAAAATATAGTTTTTTTGTTTATTGTGTGAAAGCTTTAAAATTTTGTTTTCAGTATGTTTTCTTTTTATAGAAAATCCTTTTTTATTTTGTAAGATTTGTATTTCTTGATTGGATGTAACTATTAAGATTTGTTTAAATATATCAATAATTTCATCTAAAATTTTGAAACTATCGACTAATGTTTCATTTTTATGAAAGGCTTTATTATTTATAAAACTTTCAAATTGTATAAAAAAATCACCTTTTATTTGAACTGGTTTTAAATTTATTTTTTTATAAGAGCTTTCTTTAGTGGGATTTGAAAAAACTCCCTTTATAAATTCATGTTTGTCAATACTATCTTTAAAAATATTTAAAATATCGTTTTTTAGGTATTTCATGTTAAACTCCTCATTTTCAATAATCTATATTATACTCTTTGAGAGAAAAATATTCAAAAAAATTTTTTGACAAAAATAGTAAATTATGGTATTTTAGTTTTATAGATATAGGGGGTATAGGTATATGAAAGGAGATGAAAAAATGAAAAAAGAATATGAGATTGAAAATCTCCACTGTGGAGGTTGTGCTTCAAAACTTCAATATGAATTGGATAAGTTGGATGAATTGGAAGATGTCAATGTTGATTTTTATACAAAAAAATTGAAATTTATCTTAAGGAAGGATATAAGTGAAGATAAGCTTATTGAAAAATTGAATCAAATTGCGGATAAAGTCGAGCCGGGAACATATTTTAAAAAAGTTATGATTATTGATGAAGATGAACTGAATAGAGTGGAGGATAATCATGGACACAATCACTCCCATGGAAGTGAATTTATTTCAAAAATAGATTTGATTATTTTGACAATAGGAATAACTCTTTTTGTTGTAGGCTTGACACTACCAACGACTCTACAAAAGAATATAATTTTGATTATTGCATATGGATTATCTGGATACGATATATTGTTAAGCGCTTTAAAAAATATAAAAAGAGGAAAGTTTTTAGATGAGAATTTTTTAATGAGTATAGCTACAATTGGAGCTTTAGCTTTGGGTGATTTTGGAGAAGCTGCAGGTGTTATGATTTTTTATAAAATAGGTGAATTTTTTCAAGATATGGCAGTTAATAATTCAAAAAAATCGATAGAAAAATTGATGAGTATAAAGCCAGAATTTGCAAATGTAAAAGATAAAAATGGTGTTATAGAGATAAAGAATCCCTCAAAAGTAAAGGTGGGGGAGATTTTGGTTGTAAAACCGGGAGAGAGAGTTCCGTTAGATGGAGTTATAGTACTTGGAACAACCACGTTAGATAAATCTGCTTTAACGGGAGAATCTGTTCCAGTAGTAGGAGAAATTGGAAATGAGGTATTAAGTGGATCAATAAATATAAATGGAACTATCGAAGTGAGAGTAACAAAATTGTATTCTCAATCGACTGTTAGTAGAATAATAGATATGGTTCAAAGTGCTGGAAGTAAAAAAGCTCACGCTGAAAAATTTATTACAAAATTTGCGAGATACTATACACCTATAGTTGTATTTATGGCAATTTTTATAGGGTTAGGTGTGCCACTACTCCATGATGGAGATTTTAAATTATGGTTTGGAAGAGCACTTATATTTTTGGTGATATCATGTCCATGTGCATTAGTTTTATCAGTACCTCTGACTTTTTTTAGTTCTATTGGAAAGGGATCAAAAGATGGAATATTAATAAAAGGTGGAAACTATTTAGAAAGGCTAAAAAATATAGATACCGTTGTTTTTGATAAAACAGGCACTCTGACAAAGGGAAGTTTCAAGGTAATAAAAGTTGAAGCTATAAATGTAACAGAGAGAAATCTGATAGAGTACGCTAAAGCGGGAGAATTTTATTCGAATCATCCGATAGGAAAAGCTATATTGAATTATGGAGATGTAAATATTTCTGAATGGGATATACAGGGACACAATGAAAAGGCTGGTTATGGTGTAAATGTACTTTATTCTGGAAAAGAGATTCTGGTGGGAAGTAAAAAATTTTTAGAAAGTCATCATGTTGATGTAGAAGTGTCGGAGGAATTCGGAACTGTAGTTTATGTTGCCGTAGATTCGGAATTTATTGGAAGAATTTTCGTAGAGGATGAAATGAAAGAAAATTCTAGAAAAACAATAGATGAGTTAAAATCACAGGGAATTGATGTATATATGTTGACTGGAGACAATGAAAAAACAGGTAAGCACATAGGAGACAAACTTGGGATTGATAGGGATAAAATATATACGAATCTTCTTCCGCAGGACAAAGTTAGTAAATTAGAAGAGATAAAAAACAAAAGTAAAAAAGGAACTATATTTGTGGGTGATGGAATAAATGATGCACCTGTACTGGCAATGGCAGATATAGGTATTTCTATGGGAAAACTAGGGAGTGACATTGCCATAGAGAGTTCAGATATTGTTCTAATGAATGATGACCCTTATAAAATAATAGAAGCCTTGTATTTAGGTAAGAAAAATAATCAAGTTGTTTTAGAGAATGTTGGATTTGCTCTAGGAGTAAAGATTGTGGTTATGATTTTAGGGGTTCTAGGAATTGCAAACCTATGGCTAGCTATTTTTGCAGATGTAGGAGTATCTGTGTTAGCTGTTTTGAATGCATCTAAAATTTTAAACAAAAAAATTGAGGAATAAAAGAGAGTTCTAACACTCTCTTTTATTTTTGTGTTATAATATATGAAAAAGAAAAGGGAGATAGATATGTTTTATTTTATTTATGGAGATACTCCACTTCCACTAAAGTATGAAGAAGTGATAGACAAAATAAAGAAGTCAAACCCTAACATTCCGACGAAGATATATGATGCTTCACAGGGTGAGGAAGAAAATTTTTTAGAAAGCATTTCAATAAATTCCATGTTTGTTCCAAAAGAATTAATAGTTTTTAAAAGAGCTGAAAAGAGTAAGAGATTGGATCAACTGTTAAAAATAGTTGGAGAATATGATTTAGCAAAGAAAGAGATAGTAGTTATTTATGAAGAGGAGTTAAATGACTATGGAAAAGCAATAAATGAAGTTGGAAAAAAGGTTTTAACAAATGCGGAGAAATTGGGGAAAATAATAGTAGCAAGAAAAGCATTAGAGAGAAAAGGAATAGATTTTTTTATAGAAAAAGAGCTGGAGATATCTGAGTACGAATCAGAGAAGTTATCAGAGATTTTAGGGGACGATTTTTTTAAAGTAAAGAATGAAGTTGAAAAAATAAAAAATTTTTTAAATGGAAAAACATTTATATTAGAAAAAGTTTTACCTATTTTATCAATAAGTGATGAATACAATTTAAAAAAATTGGTTGAAGATTTTATGATAGAAGATAATTTAGAGATATTATTGGATTATCTAAAAAAAAGTAAGGAGTATATGTTGTTTTTATATTTAATTTCAGAAGAGTTAAATATGGCACTAAAATTAGTAGGTTTAAAGAAAAGCGGAGATTTAAGAGAAAATATTTCGTATAATGACTTTAAAGGAAATACCTATGAAAAATTAAAAAAATATTTTAAGAACAGTAGAGGATATATCAGAGAATATCCTATTTTTTTAAAGTTAAAATATATGTCTTTGTTTAATGAAGAATTTTTGTTAAAAAAAATAGAGAAATTATTGATGATTGAATTTTTAATAAAAAATGGTGGAATAGAAGAAAGTATTGGGATAGAAAAATTTATAATTGAATTTAAGAGAGGATAGCTGAAAAAAGTTATCCTCTTTTTATGTTAAAAAAACTGGAGTTAATTTTTTCAATAAATTGAGATGGAGTATTAAATAAACCAAAGTCACTGTAAAAAGAAAGGGGATACGATAGAAAAAGTTCTTTTTTAGCCCGAGTGAGAGCTACGTAAAAAAGTCTTTTTTCCTCTTCCAAATTGATGACCTCTCCTACAGAGCTAGGAATAATTCCTTCTAGAAGAAGAGGGATAAATACATAATCCCATTCTAGCCCTTTAGAACTATGAATAGTTAAAAAAGTTAGATTTGTATCTATATTAGAAAATTTATTTTTTAAAATATTTTCTAAAAATGGATTCGAAGAAACATTAAATTCAATGTTAAAAAGTTTAAAATATTTGATAAATTCCTCCATATAGATATAGTTTCTAAAAAGAAGTGCAATTGTGGCATTCGGATTTAAAATTAAAATATTTTTAATTTTATTAAAGATAAATGAAACTTCATCAGAATGATTTCTAAAAATATTCAAATTAGGTTTCTCTATTGCAGTATTATTAGTGATAAGTGATTTTCTAAAGCAATATTTTAAACTTTTAGAAAATTCGTTAGATAAATTTAGAATTGCAGGGGAGCTTCGGTAATTTTCTTTTAAAATAATAGTTTTTACATCCGGGAATTCATTAGAGAAATTTAAAATATTTTTCATTGAGGTTCCTTTGAAACTATATATGCTCTGGTAGTCATCACCTACAACCATGAGGTTAGAACTTTTAGACAGAAGTTTTAAAATATCAACTTGCAAGTCATCAGTATCTTGATATTCATCAACCATAATATATTGAAATTTAGTAGTGACGAGATTAGAAGTTAGTAATTTATGAAATTGTATAAGTAAGTCATTAAAAGAGTAGATATTTTCTGATTTTTCATAAAAAACTGAAGTGCTATCTTTTGTAGTGAGAATTTTAAAATTTTTATTTTGAGCATATCTTTTTAAGAATTTGTATGCTAAAGAATGAAAAGTTTCAATGCAGATATTTGATTCAGGTAAAAAAGTATTAATTCTTGTTTTTATCTCTGTGATAGCTTTTCTAGTGAAAGTTAAAATTAGTATATTTTTAGAAGAGATTTTTAATTCAATTAAAAGGATAGCTCTATAAATAATAACTCTAGTTTTACCAGAACCAGCTCCTGCAATGACTAGTAGATTTTTCTCTAAATTTATCACGGCTATTAATTGATCAAAATTAAGATTGTTAGTTAGAAAATTTTTAAAATTATCAGATAGATTTAAATTTTTTAAAGATGTATTTTCTAAATCCATTTCTTTCATAGAACTAATCCTCCTTTCAATAAAAATAAAGCTTAGTAGAATATACCTCAAAAAAGCGAAAAAATCTAATAAAAGTAATAAAATTTTGAATAATGAGTCTAAAATAAAAAAATGATTAAAAATTGACGGTTAAAAATTATAAAAATTATCGAAAAAAAATTTTAAAAAACACTAAAACACAAGTATACTAGAATTATAAAAATAATAATTCACATAGGAGTGGTGTTCATGACATTAGTAAATACAATAGAAAGAGTAAGGTCAGCACAAAAAGAGTATTCAAAATTTACTCAAGAACAGGTGGATGAAATCTTTAGAGAAGCTTCGTTAGCTGCTAATAATGCTAGGATAAAACTGGCTAAAATGGCAGTGGCGGAAACGGGAATGGGAATCGTTGAAGATAAAGTTATTAAGAATCATTTTGCTTCAGAATATATATATAATTCATACAAGGATACAAAAACTTGTGGAACAATAGAAATAGATACAGCTTACGGAGTTGAGAAAATAGCTGAACCAATAGGAGTGATTGCAGGTATAGTTCCAACAACTAATCCTACGTCGACAGCAATATTTAAAGCATTGTTAGCTTTAAAAACAAGAAACGGAATTATTTTTTCTCCACACCCAAGAGCAAAAAATGCAACGATAGAAGCTGCTAAGATAGTTTTAGAAGCTGCAGTAAAAGCTGGAGCTCCAAAGGATATAATAGGATGGATAGATGAGCCATCAGTTCAAGCATCTAGTGATCTTATGAAAATGGCAGATTTAATATTGGCAACTGGTGGACCAGGAATGGTTAAGGCTGCCTATTCGTCAGGAACCCCTGCTATTGGAGTTGGAGCAGGAAATACACCAGTAATAATAGATGAAACAGCACATATAAAAATGGCAGTAAATTCAATTTTATTATCAAAAACTTTTGATAATGGAGTTATCTGTGCCTCTGAGCAAGCAGTAATAGTTCCAGCTTCTATCTATGATAAAGTAAAAGAGGAGTTCACAGCAAGAAATGCTTATATCTTAAAAGGTGATGAAGTAGATAAAGTAAGGAAAGTAATACTTATAGATGGACATCTAAATGGAGAGATTGTGGGACAATCTGCTTACAAAATAGCTCAAATGGCGGGAGTAACTGTTCCTAAAAATACGAAGGTTATTATAGGAGAGGTAGAATCGGTTGAATTGGAAGAAGCATTTTCCCATGAAAAATTATCTCCAGTATTAGCTATGTATAAAACTGAGAGCTTTGAAGATGCTTTAAAAAAAGCAGATAGACTGATAGAACTTGGTGGAATGGGGCACACATCAGTATTATATGCAGATGAATTGGTTGCAAAAAATAAAATTGATTTATTTGGAAAAACAATGAAAACAGGAAGGACACTAATCAATATGCCAGCAGCTCAAGGTGCAATTGGGGATGTATTCAATTTTAAACTAGCACCGTCATTGACACTTGGATGTGGATCATGGGGTGGAAATGCTGTTTCTGAAAACGTTGGAGTTAAGCATTTAATAAACATAAAAACAGTTGCTAAAAGGAGAGAAAATATGTTGTGGTTTAGAATTCCTGAAAGAGTATACTTTAAGTTCGGGTCTCTTCCGGTGGCTTTAGAGGAATTAAAAGGGAAGAAAAAAGCTGTAATTGTAACTGATCAACAGTTAGCTTCTTTAGGTTATACAGACCACATAACATCAGTTTTAGAAAGTATTGGAGTGGATTTTAGAGTATTTTCAGATGTACAAGCGGATCCGACTTTGAGCGTAGTTGAAAAAGGTGCAGAATTGATGAGAAATTATAATCCAGATGTAATAATAGCTTTAGGTGGAGGTTCAGCAATGGACGCAGCTAAAATTATGTGGGTTATGTATGAGCATCCAAAAGTAAATTTTAAAGATTTAGCTATGACATTTATGGATATTAGAAAAAGAATAGTTAAATTCCCTAAAATGGGGGAAAAAGCTGAGTTCTGGGCAGTTGCGACTTCGGCAGGAACAGGATCAGAGGTGACTCCATTTGCAGTTATAACGGATGATACAACAGGAGTAAAGTATCCGTTAGCTGATTATGAAATTACGCCAAATGTGGCAGTAGTAGATCCTCAACTAATGTTATCAATGCCAGCAGGCTTAACAGCGGCATCAGGAATAGATGTAGTAACTCATGCTATTGAAGCATATGTATCTATAATGGCATCAGAATTTACTAATCCCTTAGCGTTAGAGGCAACTAGATTAACGTTCAAGTATCTACCTGAGTCAGTAAAAGGTGGAGCGTTAGCAGTTAAAGCTAAAGAAAAAATGGCAAATGCATCTTGTATGGCTGGAATGGCATTTTCGAACGCATTCCTAGGAATATGTCACTCAATGGCACATAAATTAGGAGCAGCATTTCATTTGCCACATGGAGTAGCAAATGCGTTATTACTTGATGAAGTAATTAGATTTAATGCAACAGATAGACCATTTAAGATGGCAGGATTCTCGCAATATAAATATCCACACGCAAAAGAGTGTTATGCAAAACTAGCTGATTACTTAGGATTTACAAAAGGAAATGAAACTCCAGAAGAGAAAGCTAAAATATTAAGAAAGAAAATAGCTGAGTTAAAAGCTGAAATTGGAATAAAATCAACAATAGCGGAGTATGGAATTTCTGAACAGGAATTTTTATCTAAGTTAGATCAAATGGTTGAGGACGCTTTTGATGACCAATGTACTGGAGCAAATCCGAGATATCCATTGATGAGTGATTTAAAAGAGATGTACTTAAGAGCTTATTATGGACCAGAAAGATATTTAGCCATGCAAAGGAAAACAGATGAGAAGTCTAATAAAAAATTAAAATAAGCCACCTTAATTAAATTTAGTCATATATAAAAAACCTCCTATACATAATTTAGGAGGTTTTTATATAGTTATTTAATTTTTGACCATATTTGTTTAGAACCTATAAAACCAGATTTGTCAAGACTTCCCTTTACTATAAGGGTGTTAGGATCTTTGAAAGCTATTGAACAATAGTAAGTTTTTCCATTTTCAGGATTGTAAATAAATCCATTTTCAAAACGATCTTTTTCAGGGTTATACGTGAAATCACTAACAAAATTTATACCGACTAAGGGTCTCGTTTTTAATTTGTCATCTGGATTAGCTAAATCTATTTTAGATTTCCCTTCTAATTTATGACCTTTCTCATATGTTGGGATAGTTAGTTGAGTAATAGTACCAAAATATCTATTGTCTATCTTTTGAAATTCAACTATAATTTGATTCCCATTTTTAGCTTTTTCAGTGATCCATTTACCTTGAATATCCTCTTCTTTTGAAAAAGTTAAAGTGCTAAAGATAAGTGTAATTAACAAAAAAAATCTTTTCATTTCGATTCCTCCAAAATAGTTACTTTAAGATATTATAACAGGTGTAATAAAATAAATCAATACTGAAAAAAAGTACGAAATAAAAAAAACTTTTCTTTTTTTGGGAATAATAAAAAAAATCTATTTTTTAAATAAGATACATTTATTAAATAAATTTGATTTGTATGATATAAAAGGTTATATTCTATTAACAATATTAAATTATTGAAAAAAATAAAAATGCAGGGGGAAAAGATGAAGAAAAAACTACTTTTATTAAGTACTTTAGCAATTTTTTTGGGATTTAATTATGAAGCAAAAGCTAACAAAGATACTTTGGTTATAGCTAATGGAGCAGATGCAAAAACATTGGATATACACGCATCTAATGATGCACCATCAGCAAAAGTTACGGGACAAATCTATGATACTCTAGTAAAACAAGATTCAAATATGAACATAGTTCCTGGGTTGGCTGAAAGTTGGAAACAAGTTGATGACAAGACAACAGAGTTTAAGTTAAGAAAAGGTGTAAAATTTCATAATGGAAAAGAACTTACAGCTAATGATGTTAAGTTTTCTTTAGATAGAATGAAAGCATCTCCACAAGTTTCACATATAGTAAAAGCTGTTGATTCTGTAGAAGTTGTAGATGATCATACAGTTAGAGTAAAAACATCAACACCATTTGGACCGCTATTAAGTCATCTATCGCATAATGCGGCAGGAATTTTAAATAAAGAGGCTGTAGAGAAAGCTGGAGGATCGTATGGGCAACATCCTGTTGGGACAGGACCATATAAGTTTGTTAATTGGCAAGCTGGAGACAGAATTACGTTGCAAGCTAATCCTGACTACTATTTAGGAAAAGCTCCAACAGAAAAAGTTATTTTTAGAAATATTGTTGAGGGGACAAATAGAACAATAGGATTAGAAACTGGTGAAGTGGATATAGCTTTTGATATAGATCCAGTGGATAAAGATATGGTAAGAAATAATGAGAGATTAGAGATATTAGAGGAGCCATCACTATCGACAACATATTTAGGATTTAATGTTGAAAAGGAATCTTTAAAAGATAAGAAAGTTAGACAAGCTATTGCATATGCAATAAACACACAAGATATAGCTGATGCGGTATATCAAGGATCAGCAGAAGTTGCTAATTCATCAATAGGACCAAAAGTGTTTGGATACAATCCAAATACAAAAGGATATGAATATAATCCAGAAAAAGCGAAAGCATTATTAAAAGAAGCTGGATATGACAAAGGTTTAAAGTTGAAACTATGGATAAATGACAATCCGATTAGAAGAGATATAGCTGTAATAGCTCAAGATCAGTTAAAGCAAGTTGGAATTGATGTAACAATCGAAACTCTTGAGTGGGGAGCATTTTTAGATGGTACAGCTAGAGGAGACCACGAACTATATATCTTAGGATGGGTTTCTGTAACAGGAGATGCTGACTATGGATTGGACCCATTACTTAATACAGCAAACAAAGGTGGAGCTGGAAATAGATCGTTCTACTCAAATCCAAAAGTGGATGAGTTGTTAGTAAAGGGAAGAAGTAGTGTAGACCCTGAAGAGAGAAAAACTTACTACTACGAAGTTCAAGATATAGTTCAAGAAGAAGTGCCAATATTGACATTGGTTTACCCAACACAAAGCGTTGGAGAGCAAAAAACTGTAGAAGGATTTAAGATGCATCCTGCAGGACATCATAAAGTTTATGGAACTTATAAAACAAAGTAAAAATATTTGAATACCAGAGAGGAAACCTTCAAGGTTTCCTTTCTAGTATAAAGTAAATAAAGGGGGCTTACACAATGTACAAATATATAATAAAAAGAATATTATTGTTAATACCTGTATTGTTAGGTGTGACATTCTTAGTATTTACAATAATGTCACTTACACCAGGCGATCCAGCTCAGCTTATTTTAGGAGAGAGTGCTCCAAAAGAAGCGGTGGCACAATTAAGGTTGGAAATGGGATTAAATGAGCCTTTTATCGTTCAATATTTAAGATTTATAAAAAATGCAGCAATGGGAAATTTTGGACAGTCATATACAACAGGAAGAGAGGTATTTGGAGAGATTTTTTCAAGATTTCCAAACACATTAATATTAGCAGTTCTAGGAATAATTATAGCTGTTTGCATTGGAATTCCACTAGGAATTATTTCGGCAACTAGACAATATACATTGATCGATAGTGTTAGTATGATAGGAGCTTTACTAGGAGTATCAATGCCTGTTTTCTGGCTTGGATTAATGTTAATTTTAGCATTTTCAGTTCATTTAAGGTGGTTACCTTCTGGAGGATTTGATGGATTGAAAAGTTTGATACTGCCATCCATTACTTTGGGAGTGGGATCAGCAGCCATAATTACTCGTATGACTCGTTCTTCTATGTTAGAGGTTATAAGACAGGATTATATAAGAACAGCAAGAGCTAAAGGGGTAGCAGAAAAAGTTGTTGTAAATAAACACGCTTTAAAAAATGCTTTAATTCCAGTTATAACAGTAGTGGGATTACAATTTGGAGGACTTTTAGGTGGAGCTGTTTTAACGGAATCAGTTTATTCGTGGCCAGGTGTAGGAAGAATGATGGTAGATGCCATTAGACAAAAAGACACGCCGACAGTTTTAGCAGCAGTAATTTTCTTGGCAGTGACATTTAGTGTTGTAAATCTAGCAGTAGATATACTATATGCTTATGTAGATCCAAGAATAAAATCGCAATACAAATAAAGGGGTGAATAAAAGTGGCTACTATAAAAAATGAAAATGTGGGGAAAAAAAGAAGTCAATGGGCAGAGTTGTGGAAAAACTTAAAGAGAAATAAGATGGCTCTATTTGGTTTAATAATATTAGTTATAATAGTTTTACTTGCAATATTTGCAGATCAAATTGCAAATTATGATCAAGTTGTTATTAAACAAAATTTAAAAATGAGATTAAAACCACCTTCAGCACAGCACTGGTTAGGAACAGATGAATTTGGAAGAGATATATTTGCTAGGTTGATTCATGGTGCTAGAGTATCTTTGAAGGTAGGTTTAATAGCGGTTGGTATAGCGATAGTAGTTGGAGGATTTTTAGGTGCTATTGCAGGATACTATGGGGACAAATTAGATAATGTGATAATGAGAGTGATGGATATATTTCTAGCTGTACCAAGTATATTACTTGCAATAGCTATAGTGTCAGCATTGGGACCAAATCTTTTGAACCTGATGATTGCGGTAAGTATATCTTCCATCCCAAGATATGCTAGAATAGTAAGGGCATCAGTTTTATCTATAAGAGATCAGGAGTTTGTTGAAGCAGCAAGAGCAATTGGTGCGGGAGATGCCAGAATAATATTTAGGCATATCATTCCAAACTCACTAGCTCCTGTAATAGTTCAAGGAACGCTTGGAGTAGCAAATGCAATACTATCAACAGCGGGATTAAGTTTTATAGGGTTAGGAATCCAACCTCCTGCGCCTGAATGGGGATCTATGTTATCTGGCGGAAGACAATATTTGAGATATGCATGGTGGGTAACAACATTCCCAGGTGTGGCGATAATGATAACAATATTATCCTTAAATCTTTTAGGAGATGGACTAAGAGATGCATTGGATCCAAGATTAAAACAATAATTACAGTGGGGAGATGGACGTAAATGGAAAAACTATTAAATATAAAAAATTTATCTATAAACTATGAAACAGATGATGAAAAAGTTATGGCGGTGACAGATTTAGAAATAGAGTTAGGAGAGGGAGAAACTCTTGGATTGGTTGGCGAAACTGGTGCGGGGAAAACAACTGCAGCGTTAGGAATAATGAGGTTAGTTCCAAATCCTCCTGGAAAGATAATATCTGGAGAAATTTATTTTCAAGAAAGAAACCTATTAAATATTTCAGAAGAGGATATGAGAGCTATAAGAGGAAGATCAATAAGTATGATTTTCCAAGATCCAAT
This sequence comes from Cetobacterium sp., assembly GCF_977044495.1. Classification (NCBI taxonomy): domain Bacteria; kingdom Fusobacteriati; phylum Fusobacteriota; class Fusobacteriia; order Fusobacteriales; family Fusobacteriaceae; genus Cetobacterium; species Cetobacterium sp. The sequence goes on from NZ_CDRRQU010000007.1 coordinate 34,434, forward strand.
GACATCTCTAAATCCAGTATTGACTGTAGGCTATCAAATTGCTGAGGTAATACAGATTCATGAGGAGTTATCAGCAAAAGATGCTATGAATAAAGCTAGTGAAATGCTAGAATTAGTTGGAATTCCTGGAAATAGACTAAATGATTATCCTCATCAGTTTTCTGGTGGAATGAAGCAAAGGGTTATAATAGCTATAGCACTTGCGTGTAATCCAAAACTATTGATAGCAGATGAACCAACAACGGCGTTGGATGTAACAATTCAAGCTCAAGTTCTAGATTTAATGAATGAGTTAAAAGAAAAATTAAAGACATCAATGATATTAATAACTCATGATTTAGGTGTAGTTGCACAGGTATGTGATAAAGTAGCGATAATGTATGCAGGAGAGATTGTGGAATCTGGAACATTGGTTGATATATTTGAACATCCTATGCATCCGTATACTCATGGATTATTTGATTCAATACCGAATTTAGATGATGATGTAACTAGACTAAAACCTATAAAAGGATTGATGCCAGACCCTACAAATCTACCATCAGGATGCAGATTTCACCCGAGATGTCCATATGCACAAAAAGAGTGTTCAGTGGTAAGTCCAAAGACAGTTTCAAAAGATGGACATAAAGTGAAATGTCTAGCTTATGAGGGGATAATAAATGTACCAGAGCTACAAGGGGGAGAAAATGGCAGATAAAATACTAGAGGTAAAAGATTTAAAAAAATATTTTATTACTCCAAAAGGACTATTACACGCTGTTGATGGAGTTAGCTTTTCAATAGAAAGAGGAAAAACTTTGGGTGTAGTTGGAGAGTCGGGGTGTGGAAAGTCCACTACTGGAAGAGTAGTTTTAAGGCTACTTGAGGCAACGAGTGGAGAGATTATTTTTGAAGGTAAAAATATAAGAGAGTATGGAAGAGCAGAAATGATAAAGCTAAGAGAAGAGATGCAAATAATTTTCCAAGACCCATATGCTTCTTTAGATCCTAGAATGACAATAAGTGAAATAATAGCGGAACCGCTAATTATTCATAATAAGTGTAAAAATAAAAAAGAGTTGCAGGAGAAAGTTGCTAAACTCATGGAGACAGTAGGATTGAGTGAGAGACTAATAAATACATATCCCCATGAGTTAGATGGTGGTAGAAGACAAAGAATTGGAATAGCTAGAGCTTTAGCTTTAAATCCAAAATTTATAGTTTGTGACGAACCAGTTTCAGCTTTAGATGTTTCTATTCAAGCTCAAGTATTGAATCTTATGAAAGATTTACAGGAAGAGTTTGGACTGACATATATGTTTATAACTCATGATTTATCGGTGGTGAGACATTTTTCAGATGATATAGCTGTAATGTATCTAGGAGAGATTGTAGAAAAGGCGCCAGCAAAGGAGCTTTTTAAAAATCCAATACATCCATATACAAAAGCTTTATTATCAGCGATACCAATTCCAAGTATAAAGCATAAAATGCGTCCAGAAAGGTTAAAAGGGGAGATAACATCACCAATTAATCCAGGTGTGGGATGTAGATTTAGAAAAAGATGTGTTTTAGCAGTTCCAGAGTGTGGAAATGCAACACCACCTTTAAAAGAGATATCTCCGGGACACTTCTATGCGTGTTTTGAAATAGGAAAAGATATAAAAGGGGAAGAGGAGAAGGAAGAAAGATTAGAAGATAAAATATCAGAGAAAAAAGAAGATGTGTGGGAAATAGAAAAGTAAAAAAGGATAACTCTAAGTTAGTTAAAATACTAATTTAGAGTTCTTTTTATGGAGGAGGAAAATTTATGGAAAAATTTAAAAGTAGAAAATACCATTTAACATCAAAATTAGTATTATTAAAAGCGATTAATGATATCTATCCACTATTTCAAGTGGTATTTAGAAACTCTTTAAACAATGGAGTATATGTGACGATAAACGGCAAAAAATATATTACAGAGGAAGAGATAAGAAAGATAGAAAATAGAATGAATGAAATAGTGGCAGAAAAAAAAGAAATAAAAAAAATTCAGTTTAGTTCGGAGGAGGTCACAGAAAAACACTTAGAGGGTATCAGAGAAGATTTAAAGGAACTCTTGGAGACAACAGGAATAATTTCTTTTTTTGTCTATGAAATAGACGACTACAGAACTTATTTTATAGAAGAATTATATGAAAATACGGAATATGTGGATATGTTTGAGTTATACTCGTATGATGAAGGATTTATATTCAAAACACCCAAAGAGATAAATGGAGTTATTCAAATTCCCCCAATGATAGATGATAGAAAATTGGCTAAAATATATAAGGAAAGTTCTAAATGGAATGATATAATGGAAGTGTCGTATGTTGGAAGTTTAAATAGAATTAATTTACAAGGAGATATAGTAGAGCTGATAAGAGTGAATGAAACTCTTCACGATAAGAAAATAACTAATATAACAGAAAGAATATTGGAAGATAGAGATATAAAAATAGTTACAATAGCTGGTCCGAGTTCGTCAGGAAAAACAACTTTTAGTAATAGACTAAAGCTACATTTAATGGCATCAGAGATAAGACCTTTGATGATATCTTTAGATGATTACTATATAGATAGGAAGAGAATTCCAATTGATGAAAATGGAAAGAAGGACTTCGAAACGATTAAGGCACTTGATATAGAACTTTTAAATAGAAATTTAAGAGATTTGATGTTAGGAAGAGAGGTTGAGATTCCTAGATATGACTTTTCTACTGGTCAAAGAAAAGAGAGGGGAGAGAAAGTAAAAATATCTAAAAATACGATTATAATTTTAGAGGGGATACATGGATTAAATGATAGTTTAATTGAAGGGATTTCTCAAAGTCATATTTTTAAAATTTATATAAGTTGTTTAACTCAGCTAAATATTGATGCACACAATAGAATAAAAACAAGTGTGGTCAGAAAAATGAGAAGAATAGTTAGGGACAGTATTTCAAGAAATTTTGATGCAGAAGAAACTTTAGAGATGTGGAGTAGAGTTAGAAAGGGAGAGAGTAAAAATATATTTCCTTATCAAGAGAATGCAGATGTTATATTTGATACAAGCTTAACCTATGAAATAGGTGTTTTGAAACCAGCTGTGGAGAGAGAGTTAATTAAGATAAAAATGGGTAGCCCACACTATGATGAGGCGAGAAAACTTTTAAGGCTATTGAGTTATTTTACGACAATCTCAGAGAGATATGTACCTGACGAGTCTATTTTAAAAGAGTTTATAGGTGGAAGTTATTTTTATAATTATTAAATAGATTGTTAGGAGAGCAGTAATGCTCTCCTAAATTTAATTACTCCTATTTAAGTAAATAATTTTATCAGCAATAGATAGAGCTTTTTTATGTTCTAAAACATCATGAACTCGAATTATTTTAGCTCCATTCAAAATTCCTAATATATTGACAGCTATAGTTCCTTCAATTCTATCATTGGGAGAGAGAGTTAAATCTTTTCCTATAAAACCTTTTTTTGAAACTCCCAGTAGAGTTGGGGCGATAGAAGAGATTTCTTTTAATCTATTTAAAACTTCAATATTTTCACTGTAACCTTTTCCAAATCCAATTCCGGGATCAATTATAATTTTATTAGTATTCATTCCATTTGATTCTGCGATCTTAAAAGTTTTTTTAAAAAATTTTTTTATAGAAAGAATAATATCCTCTTCATAGAAGTTAGAGTTTTGATTGTGCATAGCTATAACAACACAATTATATTTAGCCGCAACTTGTGCCATCTCACCATTGTCTTTTTGAAGCCCCCAAACATCATTTATAATATGAGCACCAGCTTTTAGTGCAGCTTCGGCAACTTCGTATCTATATGTATCAATAGATATAATGCAGTCTAATTCTTTTGATATTTTTTTAATGACAGGGATAACTCTATCTATCTCAGTTTGCAAATCGACTTCCTCATGTCCGGGTCGAGTGGACTGTCCTCCAATATCAATGATATGAGCTCCTTGATCAATTAAGGTTTTAGCGTGTTCAAAAGCTAAATCGACAGTGTTAAAATTTCCACCATCAGAAAATGAATCCGGAGTAACATTTAAAATTCCCATAATTAGGGTTTCTTTATTTAAAATAAAAGTTTTACCAAGAGATGAAAAAATCATAAAAACCTCCTATTAAGATTTATCGAGTGCTCTTTTTAATGTTGAAATATGCTTATTCTCTAAAGGATGAACAATGTTTGGAGCGATTTCATTTAGCGGATCAAGAACAAATGAACGTTCACACATCCATGGATGAGGAATAGCTAGGTTATCGTCCGCAATGATGAGATTATTAAAAAGCAAAATATCAATGTCAATAATCCTAGGTCCCCACTTTATTTCACGAACTCTCCCCATCATAATTTCAATTTCTAAAAGTTTTTCTAAAAGTTCCTGTGGTGTAAAAAGTGTTTCAATTTCAAGACAGGCATTTAAAAAATTATTTTGTGCAATGTTACCGAAAGGTTTTGTTTCTAAAAAATTACTTATTTTAGTTACTCTAGTATTTTCAAGATTTGATATATGGGATATAGCTGCATCTAAATTAGCTTTTAAATTACCAATATTTGTACCTAATGAAAGGTAAGATATATTACGAGAACGTGTGATTTCAACCGCAACATAGTCAAAATGTTTTTTGATAGGTGCCCAAGGTTTTTTTATTTCAACTTTGACATTTTTTATAAGGGGATACTTTGTAAGTATTTTACTAGCGATAGCTTCAGCAAGAGCTTCAATTAAATCAAAGGATTTTGAAAAAAATACCTTTTCAATATCATCAGAAACAAAACCATAGTGTGTTGAATGATTCAAATCGTCGCCAACACCAGCTTTTCTAGTGGAAGTTTCCATTTCAATAGAAATAGAGAACTTTTGTTGTAAAAATTTTTCTTCGGCAAAAACTCCATGATTGCCTATAAATTCTAGATTTTTAATATATATTTTATCCATTAAATTCACCTCTTTTTAATTTTTAATTAAAGTTAAAAATTCCGTTTTTAGACTATTTTGGATATTAAAAATACCTTTTGAAGATGTAGTGATAACTTTTGTTCCAAGAGACTTGACTCCTCTCATAGTCATACACATATGTTCAGCCTCCATTAAAACATATACACCTTGGCAATCTAGACCTGTATAGATGGTTTCAGCAATTTCATCACAAAGCCTTTCTTGAAGTTGTGGTCTTTTAGAATATGCCTCAATAACTTTTATAATATCTCCGAAACCAACAATTTTATTATTTGGGATATAACCGATAGAAATTTTACCGAAAAAGGGTAAAAAATGATGTTCACACATTGAATAAAAAGATATATTTTTTTCAATAATTAAATCATTGTTTTCTATTGGAAACGTTCTTTTTAAAAAGTCATATGGATTTTGGAAAAGTCCAGAGAAAATCTCTTTATAAAAAGTTTCGACTCTTTCAGGAGTATTTTCAATAACTTCATCTGAAATCAAGTTATTATCACTATTTATTTCAAGAATTATATTTTTAATATGTTTTTTTAAATTCACTAAATCACCTCAAAAGTTTGATATACAGCAATTATATCATAGCTAGGATTTAAAAAAAATATTCCCTTAAAATATATAAATAAAATTAAGTTTTTTATATAGATATTCTATTAACTATTAAAAAAGAATGAGCTATAATTGTAAATATTTATGAGAATATAAAATTAAGTTTAGAAATTGAATCAGTAGGAGAGTGATAAAATGCTTGCCAATGAGTTGTTTGTAGGAGCTGTTTACTTAGCGGGAATATTATCATTTTTTTCACCATGTATATTTCCATTACTTCCTGTTTATTTAGGAATGCTTAGTAGAGGAGGGGAAAAGTCTATTTTAAAAACTTTAGTTTTTGTATTGGGACTTTCAACGAGTTTTATTTTACTTGGTTTTGGAGCTGGAATTGTCGGTGAGATTTTAATGAGTAACCTATTTAGAATCATTAGCGGAGTTTTGGTGATTGGTTTTGGAATTATTCAAATGGATATTATTAAAATTCCAGTTTTAGAGAGAACAAAATTGTTGAATCTAGAGCTTGCCGAAAGAAAAGGAATAATTGGAACATTTTTTTTAGGATTTACATTTAGTTTGGGGTGGACACCATGTGTGGGACCTATTTTGACATCTATTCTTTTTATTTCTAGTGGGGGTGGAAATCCAATTTACGGAGCAATATTGATGTTTATATATGTTTTAGGATTAGCGAGTCCCTTTGTAGTATTTTCGCTTTCGTATAAATATTTCGAAAAGAAAATGGTTGGAATAAGAAAGCGATTAAATTTTTTTAAAAAAATAGGTGGAGCTTTAATAGTTGTTATGGGAATTTTGCTTTTAACTGATAAGTTAAATATATTTTTATAATTACGGGAGGTCAGTATGAAAATATTAAAAAAAATTTTTTGGATTTCACTATTCGTTTTAGGATATACTATAAGCTATGGGAAAGTAAAAGAGTTTTCAAACATTAAGTTAAAGGATATAGACGGTGTAGAATATGTATTTGGAGCTAGTGGGAAACCTACATATGTTAAATTTTGGGCATCATGGTGTCCTGTTTGTCTATCTGGGTTGGAAGAGTTAGACCAGCTGAGTGAGGAGACAAAGGATTTTGAAATTGTTACAATAGTTTCACCTGGAAAAAAAGGAGAGAAAAATACAGAAGATTTTAAAAAGTGGTATAAATCATTGGAATATAAAAATATTAAGGTGCTTTTAGATGAAAAGGGAGAGAGTATAAGTTTAAATAGGGTGAGAGTTTATCCAACATCTGTAATTTTAGATAAAAATGCTAAAGTAAAAAATACTATCCCAGGACATTTATCAAAAAATGAGATAAAAAAAATATTTTCGTCTACAGTAGAAAAATTGGAGGAGAAGAGGGTGAGTACGATAGAAGTAAAAAATGGAGTAGGTAAAAAAAATAGTGAAAAGAAAGAGATGAACAAAGATAGAAATATTCAAGAGATATATCTAGCAGGTGGATGTTTCTGGGGAGTAGAAGCTTATATGGAGAAAATATACGGAGTTGTTGAAGCAGTTTCAGGATATGCCAACGGAAATACCGCAAATCCGAGATATGAGGATGTTATTTATAGGGGGACTGGACACGCTGAAACTGTTCGTGTAAAATATGATTCCAATGAAATTGATTTGAATACGTTACTAAAATATTATTTTAAAATAATAGATCCCACTAGTTTAAATAAGCAAGGGAATGACAGAGGAACACAATATAGAACAGGGATATACTATGTAAATGAGAAGGATAAAAATGTTATAGAAAAAGAGATTGAGATGCAACAAAAGAAATATAATAAAAAAATTGTGGTGGAAGTTTTACCTTTAAAAGGGTTTTATTTAGCTGAAGAATATCATCAGGACTATTTGAAGAAGAATCCTAATGGATATTGCCATATAGATCTTTCTAAAGCAGATGAGATAATAGTGGATGAAAAAAGATATCCTAAATTATCAGATGAGTTATTGAAATCAAAATTAAATGATCAGCAGTATAAAGTTACTCAAAATTCAGCAACGGAAAGAGCATTTAAAAATGAATATTGGGATTTTTTTGAAGATGGATTGTATGTAGATATAACAAGTGGGGAACCACTATTTTCATCAAAAGATAAATATGATTCGGCGTGTGGATGGCCAAGTTTTACGAAGCCAATAGTTCCGGAAGTAGTGAGTTATCATAAGGATAGTAGCTATAATATGGATAGAATAGAAGTTAGAAGTCGAAGTGCTAAAGCTCATCTAGGACATGTATTTGATGACGGTCCAAGAGATAGAGGTGGTAAAAGATATTGTATAAATAGTGCAGCTTTAGAGTTTATTCCTCTAGAAGAATTAAAAGAAAGAGGATATGGGTATTTAATACCATTGATTAAGTAGAAGAAAGAGGTGAAAATTAAAAGTTGTGTTTAATTTATTGATAGCAGATGATGAGCCATTAATGCGAAGAGGCGTTCGGAAATTGATAGATTTATCAGACCTAGAGATAAAGAATATATTTGAGGCAGAAACAGGGGAGGAAGCTCTTCAAATTTTTGAAGAGTTTAGACCAGAAATTGTACTTTTAGATATAAATATGCCTAAAATAGATGGACTGGCTACTGCTAAAAAAATAAAGCAAATTGCTCCAAGCACCAAAATAGCCATCATAACAGGATATAACTATTTTGATTATGCTCAAATGGCTATAAAAATTGGTGTGGAGGATTATATTTTAAAACCAATTTCCAAAAGTGATATTTCAGAAATTATAGCGAAACTTGTTTATTTGGTACGGCAAGATAGAAAAAATATGGAAACAGAAAAAGTTTTGCAAAAAATTTTAGAAAGAGAGACAGTTGAAATAGGTGAAACAAAATCCAATTACAGAATGTTGATTCAGACTATTATGGAAAATAACTATACTGATAGTGAGTTTTCTTTAGGAGTTTTATCGGATGAGCTAGCTTTAAGTCAGGGATATTTAAGTATTATGTTTAAAAAAATATTTGGCATACCATTTCAAGATTATCTTTTGCAAAAAAGAATGGAAAAAGCTAAAATATTACTTTTGACATCAAAATTAAAAAACTATGAAATTGCGGAGCAGATAGGTTTTGAAGATGTCAACTATTTTGGAATGAAATTTAAAAAATACTATGGATTATCTCCAAAACAATATAAAGAGAAGGTAGTACAAAATGAAGATAATTAAACCACTGAATGTGAAAATTGGATTTTATTTTTTAATAACAAATTTGATTCTTGTATTACTTTTAGGAGGAATTTTCTATTTTAGCTCCAGTAATTTGATTATAAAAAAGGATATTTTAGCTACGACTGAAGAGATACAAAGAAGAGGAAATTATATAGAGTTATATATTAATAAAGTTAAGACATTGAGTGAGATTATTGCAAAAAATAGGAACATATATGAATATCTAAAAGGTGGAGAGAATGTTGAAAAAACTGAGATAAGAAGTCTTATAAAAGATATATTGTCAACAGATTCATATATAAAATCCATAGTGTTGATTCGTAAAGATGGCGCTATTATTTCCAATGAAAAAGACATAGACATGAAAGTTTCAAACGATATGATGAAAGAGGAATGGTATGTTCAAGCCTTAAAAAATCATATGCCGATATTAAATCCACTACGAAAGCAGAAATTTTTACAAGATAATATGAATGATTGGGTAGTTTCTGTGAGTAGAGAGATTAGTGATGAAAATGGAGAAAATTTAGGAGTTTTATTGATTGATATAAAATATCAGGTTCTTCACGAATATCTTCAAGAGAAAAATTTAGGAAAAAATGAGAATATAGTTATTTTTGATAAGAATGGAAAAGTTGTGTATCATAAAGATATACCCTATGTAGAAATTGAAGAGGAATATTTAAACCACTTTAAAAATATAGATGTGGGATATAATCAAAGAAAAAATATAGTGGTAGTAAAGTATCCAATAAAGAACACAAATTGGATATTGTATGGTGTATCCTTTTTAAAGGAAATCAGAAGTTTAAAATTTCATTTTTTCGAACTAATAATTTTAAGTAGTTTAATATCTTTAATAATAACAATGCTTATAAGTACATTTATATTGAAAAGAATTACAAAGCCAATTCAGGAATTAGAGAGCCATGTACGAAAGTTTTCTAATAATTTGTCAAAAATTTCATTGAAAGGGGATATAAGTGAAGAGATTTTAAGTTTAGAAAAATATTTTAATGAGATGGTTGATAAAATAAACTATTTGCGAGAGTATGAAATTAATGCTCTATATAGCCAGATTAATCCACACTTTCTATATAATACATTGGACACTATTGTTTGGATGGCAGAATTTCAAGACACTGAAAAAGTTATTTTAATAACAAAGTCTTTGGCTAATTTTTTTAGAATATCTTTGAGCGAAGGAAGAGAGATGATAACTTTAAAAGAGGAGATAGATCATATTAAAGAGTACCTCTACATACAAAAACAGAGATATGAAGATAAATTGGAATATAGTTTTGATATCGATTTTGAATTAGAAAGATTAGAAGTACCTAAAATAATATTACAACCTCTTGTAGAGAATGCAATATATCATGGAATTAGAAATATACAGAGAAGAGGTAAAGTTTTTATCTATACCAGAATTTTAGAGAGATATATTGAGATAGTTGTTGAAGATAATGGAATTGGTTTTAGAAATAAAGATGTGAAAAAAAATATGAGAGTAGGTGGAATAGGAATAAAAAATATAAATAAAAGGGTTCAGTTTTATTATGGTGAAGAGTATGGTGTAAGATTTGACAAGAGTGTTGAGGTGGGAGCAAAAGTTATTATAACTTTACCCAATACGTTAAAATATTGATGATGCTGGGACGAGGCATTTCCTTTCTTTATTTTAGATAGTGAAATGAATCGTCTTTTTTATCCAGAGTGAAAAAGTTAGCAAAATATCTAATAGAGTTGTAAAGAAAAAATGCTTGACAATAAATATAAATATAGATATAATATGTTGGTGATATTATGGAATTGAATGAGATGTTAGAAGTCTCTATTCTGCTTGACTATTATAGAAATCTCTTAAGTGATAGACAAAAAGAATATTTGTTAGAGCACTTCGAGGAAGACCTATCTCTTACAGAGATTGGAAAGAAGTACAATGTGAGTAGACAAGCTGTCTATGACAATATAAGAAGAGGAATAAAAATTTTAAGAGATTATGAAGAGAAGATAGGATTTCATAAAAGAGACTTAGAGCTACTATCACAGTTGAATGAACTGAAAAAAAACTTTACAATTGAAAAATTGAATGAAATAATCGAAAAAAACTTTTAGTGGAGGTGGCCATGTTAGAAAATTTAGGAAATAGATTCCAAGACATAATGAAAAAAGTAAGAGGTCATGGAAAACTAAGCGAAAGTAATATAAAAGAGGCTTTACGTGAGGTTAGAATGTCTTTACTAGAGGCCGATGTGAACTACAAAGTTGTAAAAGATTTTGTTACTAAAATTCAAGATAAAGCTATTGGGGCTGAAGTTTTAACTGGAATCAATCCAGGACAACAGTTTATAAAAATAGTAAATGATGAGTTGATAGAGTTATTAGGTGGTACAAACTCTAGACTTACAAAGAGTGCTAAAAATCCGACGGTGGTAATGCTTGCAGGACTTCAAGGTGCTGGAAAAACGACTTTTGCGGGAAAATTAGCAAAATATTTAAAAAAACAAGGTGAAAAACCCTATCTGATAGGGGCAGATATATATAGACCTGCCGCTATGAAGCAATTGGAAGTTTTAGCACAGCAGGTTGGTGTTGATGTCTATTTTGAACTTGGAAGCAATGATGCTGTAGGGATTTGTGAAAGAGGTTTACAAAAAGCAAAAGAAGTTGGAGCAACATATTTAATAATAGATACTGCTGGAAGATTACATATAGATGAAAAATTGATGGAAGAGTTAAAAGAGGTAAAAAAAGTAGTGAGACCTCAGGAAATTTTATTGGTAGTTGATGCAATGATAGGACAAGATGCGGTGAATCTTGCACAATCATTTAATAATGCGTTGAGTATTGATGGAGTTGTACTTACAAAAATTGATGGAGACACTAGAGGTGGTGCAGCGTTATCTGTTAAATCTGTAGTGGGAAAACCAATTAAATTTGTAGGAACTGGAGAGAAAATTGACGACTTAGAATTATTTCATCCTGAAAGATTAGCTTCAAGAATCCTAGGGATGGGAGACGTTGTTTCTCTAGTTGAAAAAGCACAGGAAGCGATAGGAGAAGAGGATGCTAAGTCTCTTGAGGAAAAGATTAGAACTCAAAAGTTTGATTTAGACGATTTTTTAAAACAATTGCAAAATATAAAAAAATTGGGTTCCTTAGGAAATATACTGAAAATGATTCCTGGAATGGGGCAAATTGGAGATTTAGCACCAGCTGAAAAAGAGATGAAAAAAGTTGAGGCTATTATTCAATCAATGACTAGAGAGGAAAGAAAAAAACCTGAAATATTAAAAGCTAGTCGTAAATTAAGAATTGCAAAAGGTAGTGGAACAGACGTTTCTGATGTGAATAAATTATTGAAACAATTTGAGCAGATGAGAGAGATGATGAAGATGTTCTCAACTGGAAAGTTCCCACAACTTCCTGGTATGGGTGGAAGAAAAGGTGGAATGAAGTTTCCATTTTAAATAGAGAAAGTTTATGGAAGTAATACCAAAAATAAAAAAATAGAAATATAAAAGGAGAAGTGATTTTAGATGTTAAAATTAAGATTAACTAGAATGGGAAGCAAGAAGAGACCTGTATACAGAATAGCTGCAATGGAAGCTTTATCAAGAAGAGATGGAAAAGCAGTAGCTTACTTAGGGAACTACTATCCATTAGAGGATGGGAAAGTAACTCTTAAAGAAGAGGAGATTGTAAAATTCCTTATGAATGGAGCACAACCTACAAGAACAGTGAAGTCTTTATTAGATAAAGCTGGAGTTTGGGCAAAATTCGAAGCTGCAAAGAAAAACTAATTATAAAAGTTTAGGTGTCTGTAAAGGCACCTTTTTTTATGTTTCTGTTAGACATTGATTGTTAAAATGTGGTATAATACAAGGTAAATTCAACTGTGAAAGGGAGAGGGATTAATGGATACACTCTTTAATAGAATTGCAAAAGAAATGGGATTAAAAGTTGAGCAAGTTGCCAATACAGTAAAACTTTTAGATGAAGGGTCAACGGTGCCATTTATAGCAAGATATAGAAAAGAAATTACTGAAAATTTAGATGAAACAAATATTTTGAAAATATCGGAATTAATAACTTATTTGAGAAATTTGGAAATAAGAAAAGAAGAAGTTATTAGATTAATTGAAGAGCAAGGAAAGTTGACAGATGAATTAAAAAATCAGATACTTTTAGCCGAAAAACTTCAAATGGTAGAAGATTTGTATTTCCCTTATAAGAAAAAAAGAAAAACAAAAGCGGATGTAGCTAAAGAACAGGGACTAGAACCTTTAGCTGAAAAAATCTATCAATTAGAAACATTAGATGAACTTGAAAAGGAAAGTTTGACTTTTATAACTGATGAAGTTGAAAGCAAAGAAAAAGCTATTGAAGGTGCAAAATTAATTGTAGCTCAAAATCTTTCAGAAACTTTGGAATACAGAGAAAGATTGAGAGAGGATATGTTAAAAAAAGCTATTATAGTGGTTAAAAAGAGTAAAAAAGCTGATGAGCTTGATATGAAACAAGTATATAAGGATTATTATGAGTATACTGAACCCGTAAAAAAAGCTTTATCACATAGAATCTTAGCTCTAAATAGAGGAGAAAATGAGGGCATATTGAATGTTTCTTTAAATTTTGAAGAAAAAGATAGAGATAGTGTAGAAAGATACTTATTAAAAGATTTTAAAAATAAAAACTTAAACTCTTTACATAAAGAGATTGTAGTAGATGCTTTAGATAGGTTAATTTTACCTTCCATTGAGAGAGAAGTTAGAAATATTTTAACAGAAAAGGCGGAAGATGAAGCCATTGTAGTGTTCAAAGAAAATTTAAAAAATCTTTTGATGCAACCTCCACTTCATGAAAAAAATATATTAGCTTTAGACCCGGGCTACAGAACAGGGTGTAAAGTGGCTGTCATAGATAAGGATGGATTTTTTAGAGAAAATACAGTCTTTTATCTAGTGAAAGAAATGCATCACGAAAATCAATTAAAAGATGCTGAGAGAAAGATGAAGGACCTTATAAAAAAATACAATATAGATATAATTGTCATTGGAAATGGGACTGCTTCAAGAGAAACTGAAAGCTTTGTGGCTAAAGTTTTGAAAAGTGTAGATAGTGATGTGAAGTATTTGATAGGGAATGAGGCTGGAGCTTCAATCTATTCAGCTTCTAAAATTGCTGCCGAAGAGTTTCCTGATTTGGATGTAACAGTCAGAGGTGCAATTTCTATCGGAAGAAGGATTCAAGATCCATTGGCGGAACTGGTAAAAATTGATCCAAAATCTATTGGAGTGGGGATGTACCAGCATGATGTAAATCAAAAAAGATTAGACCAGTCCCTTACGGAAGTTATTGAGTCAGTGGTGAATAGTGTTGGAGTAAATGTGAATACAGCTTCATGGGCATTACTTTCGTATGTTTCTGGAATTAAAAAAAGTGTTGCTAAAAGTATTGTAGATTATAGGAAAGAGAATGGGAATTTTAAGAACAGAAAAGAACTATTAAAAGTTAAAGGTCTTGGAGCTAAAGCTTATGAGCAAATGGCTGGATTTTTAATTATTCTTGATGGTGAAAATACGTTAGACAATACGATAATTCACCCTGAATCATATGGAATAGCAGAGGAAATATTGTCAGCTGTTAATTTTTCTTTGAAGAAATATAAAGAAGATTTGAGTAAGGCTAAAGATATTCTAAGTGGATTTGATTACGGGAATTTCGCTCTTAAGAATAATTATGGTTATGAAACTGTAAAAGATATATATGAGGCTCTAGTTAAAGAAAGAAGAGATCCAAGAGAGAATATTCCAAAGCCACTATTAAAGTCGGATATATTGAACATAGATAATCTTCAACCGGGAATGGAGCTAGAGGGTACAGTGAGAAATGTTATTAAGTTTGGTGCTTTTATAGATATAGGATTAAAAAATGACGCATTACTTCATATCTCTGAGATATCAGATAAATTTATAGATGACCCTAGTAAAGTTCTTTCAGTGGGACAAATTATAAAAGTTAAAATAAAAGATATAGATAGAGAGAGAGAAAGAGTAGGCTTAACTAAAAAGGGGCTTTAGGGAATGAGAATAAGAAAAGATTCCTTATTAATAAAGATAATTTTTTATAATGATATAGCAATATTTTTAACATCAATTTTAATTGCTATAGTTGTAATCTTAACCTCTTTTCAAGATATGGAACAAAGAATTGAGGATACAACAAAGAATAAGATGAATCTTCTTATGGGAAACTATAAATCTTATTTTGGAGAGATTAGAAATGATGTCTATAAAGAGATTGGAAAGTATAGAATCAATGAAGGGAATCAAGAGGTAGCAGAAAAGATAAAAGACAACTTGTTAAAGGAAGATTTTAGAAATTACTACAACTCTGTAGTAACAATTATATCATCCGAAGGAGAATTATTAGGAGAATATGGACACAAAGGAAATTTAGGGACATTGAACAAAGATAATATCCATATTTTACTAGAAACTTCTAGTAAAAAAGAGTTTGAAGAGATGGGATTTTATTTAGCACAAGTGGATAATAAAATATATGGACGGGTTGTTATTCCTTATGGAAATGAAATAACAACCTATTACTTGGTAGTTTCGATTCCCATAAATAGGGATTTCTTAACCTCTTTGACAGACGGATTAGAATTAAGTTCAAAAGATAGGGTGTACTTTGTGACTAATAGTCGTGATGAGGATGAGCTTCAGGCTAAATTTTTCTTTTCAAGTAGAACCTATAAAGAAATTTCAGAAAAAGACTATAAGAATTATTATTTGAATAAAAAAATTAATGGTTTATCATATTATGTTGGAATTTATAATTTAATAGGTTATAATGATAGTTATTTAGGAAGTTTTGTACTCTCTTTATCAAAAGAAAGTTTAACTGAAGAGAAATTGATGACATCTATATATATTGGAATTTTAGTTCTTCTGATAATGATTATAAGTTCAACTATTTCAAGTAAAGTGTTTAGAAAGTTACTTATGCCTCTCACTCAGATTGCGGATTTAGCTGATCAAATTTCAAAAGGTGAAAAAGTTGAAGATATCAAAGTGATTGGACAGGGAGAGATTAGGACACTATCCATCTCTTTTAAAGAGATGATTGAAAAACTGAATATTGCTCAAGAGGATTTGACCATACAAAATAAAGAGTTAGTCAGAAATATAGAAAGAATCGAAGCGATAGATAAACTCTTAATGGGAATGAATATAGAGCAAGATACATTTAAAACTATAAAAAAGTTAGTTTCAGGATTTACTTCAGAGGTTGGACTTGGATATAGTAGGGCAATGTATTTCAGATACAGCAGGGAGAATGACTACTTGATAGGAGAAGAAGTCACTATAAATCGTAGTTTGAAAGAGGAGAGTAAAAAAGGATTCAAGTTTCAATTGAAAAACCTAAAAGAGTTGGTTTTATTTGCAAAAGTTCCTGTGAATAATGACAATCTGTTGGCAAAATCTTTTAAAGAGCAAAAAATAATCTATAAAAATGATGTCGGATATAAATATGATTTAGGAAATGACGTCTTAAAAGCTATCGGATTAAAAAATTTCTTTATTTTTCCAATTCATGGAGCAGGGAAGTTTTCTGGTGTGGTTGTGGTGGATAACTATGCGAAAGATATTAGAATAAATCAAGAGGAGTTAGAGCTACTAAATTTACTTTCAATGAATTTTTCAATAGGAATAAACAATAAAGAAACGATTTTGGATACCTTGGAAAGTGAAAGAGTTCTCACAATAGAGAAGCTAGCTACGAGATTTTTAAAATTGAGAGGAGAGGTTGTTGAAAAACTATTACAGTGTGTTGATTCAGAAAATTCAGGTGAAAAAATAATAGAGGAATTGACGACTATAAAGCCATATTTAGCTAGAATCAAAGAGGATAATGAATCGCTAAAAATCTATTCTAAGGAGCTAGAGGATAAATATGAGCGAGTTAGTTTAGATAAAATAATAAATGAAACAATAGCAAATTATAGTCAAAAATTTAAAAGTGAAAATATTTCGATTTCATTTTTTAATGCTACGACTGGAAGTGTTCTAGGAAGCAGAAGAAAGCTAGAAAAAGTGGTAAAGGAGCTGATAGATAATGCTTGTAATGCACTTTTGGATAAGCGAAGTAATAGAAGAATAGATATAATTCTTTCTAAAAGAAAAATCAATGAAAAGATTGAGTTGAAAATTATTGATAATGGTATTGGAATGTCTCCTAAACAATTGGCAGATATCTATGAACCATTTATAAGTTATTCCCCTCAAACGTTAGGTTTAGGATTGTTTTTTGTACATAAGATAATAAAAGATCATGGAGGAGTAATAAAGCATTTCTCAGAAGAGGGGAAGAGTACTGAAGTAAAAATAACTTTAAATGCATATAAGGAGGAAGTCTAATGGAAGAAAAAGATTACGGGAAAACGTTGAACCTTCCGAAAACAAGTTTCCAAATGAGGGCAAACTTACCAACGAAGGAACCAAATATTTTAAAAAAGTGGGAAGATGAAAAAATCTATGAAAAGGGATTAAAAAAGGGAAGTAAGACATTTATACTTCATGATGGACCTCCATACGCGAATGGTGGAATTCATATAGGTCATGCTTTAAATAAAATATTAAAGGATATAATTTTAAAGTATAAAAGATTATCAGGATATACAGTGCCGTATGTTCCGGGATGGGATACTCACGGTTTACCAATAGAGTTAAAGGTAAGTGAGGAGTTAGGTGCAAAGATGAAGGAGATGTCTCCTCTTGAGATTAGAGAGAAATGTACGGAGTATGCTAAAAAATGGGTAGAAGTACAAAAAGAGGGATTTCAAAGATTAGGAATTTTAGGGGAATGGGACAATCCATATTTAACTTTAAATCCTGAGTACGAAGCAAAGCAACTAGAAGTATTTGGGGAGCTTTATGAGAATGGATATATTTTTAAAGGTTTAAAACCAATTTACTGGTCACCAGTAACAGAAACGGCTTTAGCAGAAGCTGAAATTGAATATAAAAATCATACTTCGCCATCTATTTATGTAAAAATGGAAGCAAATAAAGAGATTATGGATAAGTTGGGAATGACTGAGCCTCTATATCTAGTTATTTGGACAACAACTCCATGGACTTTGCCTGCAAATACAGGAATTGCTTTAAATGGTGAATTTGAGTACGGAATATATAAAACAGAAAAAGGTAATCTTATTTTAGCAAAAGTTTTAGCAGATAAGGCATTTAGCGACATGGGAATAAAAGAGATGGAGCTAGTAAAAGAGTTTGTTGGAGCTGATTTAGAGAATTTAACATACAAACATCCATTCTTAGATAGAACAGGAAAAGTAGTTTTAGGAACACACGTAACTGCTGAAGCAGGAACAGGAGTTGTACATACTGCACCTGGACACGGTCAAGATGACTATGTAGTAGGAGTTAGATATGGATTACCAATCATTTCTCCAATTAACAATAAAGGAGTATTGACAGAGGAAGCTGGACAATTTGCCGGATTATTTTATAAAAAAGCAAATAAAGTTATAGCGGAGCATTTAACAGATACTGGACATCTGCTGAGTTATAAGGAGTTTGAGCATTCCTATCCACACGATTGGAGATCAAAGACTCCAGTAATTTTTAGAGCAACTGAGCAGTGGTTTATAAGATGTGAAGGGTCGGATTTAAGAGAAAAAGCTCTAAAAGTTTTAGATGATGTCAAATTTGTTCCAGAGTGGGGAAGAAATAGAATAGGTTCTATGTTGGAGACAAGACCTGACTGGTGTATTTCAAGACAAAGAACATGGGGAGTACCAATTCCTGTATTCTATAATGAAGCAACGGGAAAAGAGATATTTGAAAGAGAGATTTTAGATAGGGTTATAGAGATTGTTAAAAAAGAAGGGTCGGCGGCTTGGGTAAAATATTCAGCTGAGGAATTGATTGGGGAAGAGTTGTTAGTTAAATACAATCTAAAAGGACTAGAGTTAAGAAAAGAAACAAATATAATGGATGTTTGGTTTGACTCAGGAGTATCTCATAGGGCTGTTTTAGAAACTAGAGAAGAGCTTCATAGACCAGCGGATTTATATTTAGAAGGGTCAGATCAACATAGAGGATGGTTCCAAACATCATTGCTAACGTCTGTTGGTTCAACAGGGGATGCACCATTTAAAATGTTATTAACTCACGGATTTGTAAATGATGGTGATGGTAAAAAAATGTCAAAATCTGTAGGAAACGTTGTTGCACCTCAAGATATAATCAAAGTTTACGGAGCCGATATATTAAGATTATGGTGTGCATCAGTAGATTACAGAGAGGATGTAAAAATATCTGATAATATTTTAAAGCAGATGGCAGAAGCTTACAGAAGAGTAAGAAATACAGCTAGATATATATTAGGAAATTCAGCGGACTTCAATCCATTAACAGATGCAGTAGCTTACGAGGATTTGATGGAAATTGATAAGTGGGCACTGAATAAACTGGAAAGATTAAAAAGAGTGGTAACAGAATCATATGAAAAATATGAATTTTATAACTTGTTCCAAGAGATTCATTATTTCTCAGGAATTGATATGTCAGCATTCTATCTAGATATAATAAAAGATAGATTATATGCGGAAAAAGCTGATTCTAAAGAAAGAAGAGCCGCACAGACAGTGATGTCAGAAATTTTAGTCACTTTAACTAAAATGGTTGCACCTATCCTATCTTTCACGGCTGAAGAGATTTGGGAAACTTTACCAGAAACTTTAAAAGATTCAGAATCAGTGTTACTAACTGATTGGTATGTAAATAATGATCAATATTTAAGTGATGAGCTAGATGTAAAGTGGGAAGAGATTATAAAATTGAGAAAAGATGTTAATAAAACATTGGAGTTAGCAAGACAAGGTGAAAATAAGATAATTGGAAACTCTTTAGATGCAAAAGTTATTTTAAATACTAACAGTGTAGAGTTAAGAGAGTTTTTACAGGCTAATAAAGATATTTTAGAGGAAGTATTTATTGTTTCTCAACTGGTAATTGCTTATGAAAAAGATGATTTATTTGTAAAAGGCGAGGAGCAAGAAGATTTATTTGTAAAAGTTGAGCATGCGGATGGAGAAAAGTGTGAAAGATGTTGGAAATACTCGACAGAGTTAGGAAGTAATCCGGAGCATCCAACGGTATGTCCAAGATGTACGTCAGCACTAGTTGATTAATTATTCAAAGAGGTGAGCTGTGTTATATATAGGGATAATACTTTTATTAGTATTTTTGGATCAAATATCCAAGTATGAAATAGATACTTGGTTAGCAGAAGGAGAAACTTTCCCAATTTTGGGAGAGTTTTTCCATTTAACTTACGTAAAAAATAGAGGGATAGCTTTCGGGATGTTCCAAGGAAAGTTAGATTTAATATCTATTTTAACAATTGTAGTGATATTTGGTTTAGGTTTTTATTTTTTTAAAAATAGAAAAAAATTTTCAGTTGTTGAAAAGTTGGGGTACTCATTTATTTTAGGAGGAGCAATCGGAAATATAATTGATAGAATCTCCAGAGGATTTGTTATCGATATGATTGACTTTAGAGGCATATGGGTATTTGTCTTTAATTTAGCTGATGTTTGGATAAATGTAGGAGTTATTCTAATAATAGTGGATAGCTTATTAGATAGTAAAAGGAAAAAGAAAGATTAGGAGGAAGTGAAATGACATTTCAAGAGATGATATTTGCTCTTCAGCAATACTGGAGTTCAAAAGGTTGTATCATTGGAAATCCATATGATATAGAAACAGGAGCTGGAACATTTAATCCGAATACGTTTTTGATGTCTTTAGGACCGGAGCCATGGAATGTGGCATATGTTGAACCATCAAGAAGACCAAAGGATGGTAGATATGGAGAAAATCCAAATAGAGTTTATCAACATCATCAATTTCAAGTTATAATGAAACCGTCGCCAGATAATATTCAGGAACTTTATTTAGAGTCATTAAAAGTTTTAGGAATAGATCCTTTAAAGCATGATATCCGTTTTGTTGAGGACGATTGGGAGTCACCAACGTTGGGAGCATGGGGACTAGGATGGGAAGTATGGCTAGATGGAATGGAAGTGACTCAGTTTACATATTTCCAACAAGTTGGAGGATTAGAATTAGAAGTTGTTCCTGTTGAAATAACATACGGATTAGAAAGATTAGCATTGTATATTCAAAATAAAGAAAATGTATACGATTTGGAGTGGGCACCGGGAATTAAATATGGAGATATGAGATATCAATATGAATATGAAAATTCAAAATATTCATTTGAAGTAGCGGATTTAGAAAGTCACTTTAGATGGTTTGATGACTACGAAAAAGAGGCGGATAGAGCACTAAACGAAAATTTAGTAATGCCAGCGTATGACTATGTTTTAAAATGTTCTCACACATTCAATGTTCTAGACTCGAGAGGAGCAATCTCTACAACTGAGAGAATGGCCTATATTTTAAGAGTTAGAAACCTAGCGAAAAGATGTGCAGAGGTATTTGTGCAAAATAGAAAAGAACTAGGATACCCTTTACTGAAAAAAAAGTAAAAGGAAAAAAGAGGAGGAATAGAAAGTGAGATTACTTTTTGAAATAGGAATGGAAGAGTTACCTGCAAGATTCCTTGTTCAAACTCTAAAAGAGATGAAAGAGAATTTAGAAGGTAAATTAAAGGAAAAGAGAATAAAGTATGATGAAATAAAAACTTTTGGAACACCGAGAAGACTTGTTGTCTTAGTAGAAGGATTAGCAGAAGCACAGGAGAGTTTAGACATATTAAACATGGGTCCTGCAAAACAAGTAGCCTTTGGAGAGAATGGAGAGATTTCAAGAGCTGGATTAGGTTTTGCTAAATCTCAAGGAGTGGAAGCAACAGACTTAGAAATTATAGAAACTCCTAAAGGTGAGTATATTGCGGTTAGAAAATTTTTAGAAGGAAAATGTACAAAAACACTTCTTTCAGACCTTTTAAAAGAGTTGGTGTTGGAGATTAATTTTCCTAAATCAATGAAATGGGGGGTAAAGAAATTAAAATTTGCCAGACCAATTCAGTGGTTTTTGGCTCTAGTAGATGAAGAGATAGTAAGTTTTGAAATTGAGGGAATAAAGAGTGGAAGAATGTCTAGAGGACATAGATTCTTTGGAAGTAGTTTTGAAGTGTCAACTATTGATGAATATTTTGAAAAAATAAAAGAAAATAATGTAATTATAGATATTGAAGAGAGAAAAAACTTAATAAAAAAACTTATAAAAGAAAAATGTGAGAATTCTAACGAAAAAGTTTTAATAGATGAGGAATTGTTAAAAGAAGTTGCAAATTTGGTTGAATATCCATATCCAATAGTAGGGACATTTAACTCCGATTTTTTAGAGGTACCTCAAGATGTCTTAATAATTTCTATGCAAGTACATCAGAGATATTTTCCAATTTTAGATTTAGAAGGAAAATTATTGCCTAAATTTGTTGTTATTAGAAATGGTATCGAAGATTCTGAACAAGTTAGAAAAGGAAATGAAAAAGTATTATCGGCTAGACTTGCTGACGCAAGATTTTTCTATCATGAAGATTTAAAGAAACCTTTAATTGAAAATGTTGAAAAATTGAAACAAGTTGTATTTCAAAAGGATTTAGGAACTATATATGATAAGGTTGAAAGATCTCAGAAGATAGCGAAATATTTAATAGAAGCTACTGGAATGGAAACAAGAAAGGATACAATAGAGAGAACAATTTTATTAGCAAAAGCGGATTTGGTTTCTAATATGATTGGAGAGAAAGAGTTTACAAAACTTCAAGGATTTATGGGAGCAGATTATGCATTAAAATCAGGAGAATCTGAATTAGTGGCTAAAGGGATTGAAGAACACTATTATCCAAGATATCAAGGAGACCTTTTGGCAAAGGGTGTAGAGGGAATTATAGCGGGAATATCGGACAGAGTGGATACTCTATGTGGATGTTTTGGCGTAGGGATAGTTCCAAGTGGTTCTAAGGATCCATTTGCTTTAAGAAGAGCAGCTTTGGGAATTGTGAATATAGTTTTAGATTCAAATTTGAATATATCTTTAAAAGCTTTAGTGGAAAGAGCACTAGATACACTGGCAGCAGCAGGAGTATTAAAAAGAGATAAAGCTGAAGTTTTAAACGAAGTGATGGAATTTTTTAAACAAAGAGCTTTAAATGTATTCACAGAGATGGGGTATTCAAAAGATATTGTATCTGCAGTTGTAGATAAGAGTTTTGATAACTTAGTGGATACTTTACTGAGAATAAAAGCTGTTGATGAATTTACAAAGATGGATAGTTTCAATAACTTGGTTTCGTTGATGAAAAGAGTTGGAAATATATCTAAAGGGTTTGAAGGAGTTATAGTTGATTCTAATCTTTTAAAGGAAGATGTAGAAAAAGAGTTGTTTAATAAATCGCAAGTAGTTGCAAGAGATGCAAAAGAGATGCTAGTAGCAAAAAATTACATTGGCTATTTGAATGTACTGTTATCAACAGAAGATGTTATCAATAAATACTTTGAATCTATAATGGTAATGGATAAAGATGAAGCTATAAAAAATAATAGATTATCTCAACTTAACTATATAGCTACAATCTTTAATAAAATGGTCAATTTAACATTGATTGAAGAGAAAAAATAAAAAATATTGACTAAATAATACAAATAATATATAATTTACTCATAAAAAAACAAAATCATCAAGAGAGACTGAGGGACTGGCCCTATGATGTTTCAGCAACCTACCTTAGAGGTGTGGTGCTAATTCCAGAAAGATGACTTATAAGAGCGTAAAGCCTTTTATCTTTCTGGAGAGATAAAAGGCTTTTTTTATCTTTATTGATTAATATTAAGGAGGAAATAATGAAAAAAAAATTAACTTACTTTACTTCGGAGTGTGTATCACCAGGACATCCAGATAAAATAGCAGATCAAATATCGGATGCAGTATTGGATGCATGTATCAAAAATGATCCAGCGGCGAGAGTAGCTTGTGAGGTTTTCTGTACAACGGGACAGGTTGTTGTAGGAGGAGAGATTACAACAACAACTTATATAGATATACAGGATATAGTTAGAAATAAAATAGATGAAATAGGGTATAAGCAGGGAATGGGATTTGATTCAGACTGTGGAGTATTGAATGCAATCCATTCTCAATCTCCTGATATAGCAATGGGAGTAGATGTAGGAGGAGCAGGAGATCAAGGAATAATGTTTGGTGGAGCTGTAAAGGAAACTCCAGAATTGATGCCATTAGCATTAGTTTTAGCAAGAGAGATAATTGTAAAGTTAACAAAGTTGACAAGATCAAGAGAGCTATCTTGGGCAAGACCGGATGCAAAATCACAAGTGACATTAGCTTATGATGAGAATGGACAAGTTGTAGGAGTTGATACTGTTGTAGTTTCGGTTCAACACAATTCAGATGTAACGCAAGAACAAATTCATAAAGATGTAAAAGATCTAGTAATAAAGCCAGTTTTAGAAGCTTATAATTTGAATGCAGAAGAGGTAAAAAATTATCATATAAATCCAACTGGAAGATTTGTTATAGGGGGACCGCATGGGGATACGGGCTTAACTGGAAGAAAAATAATTGTGGATACTTATGGAGGATTTTTTAGACATGGTGGAGGAGCGTTTTCTGGAAAAGATCCATCAAAAGTTGATAGATCAGCTGCATATGCAGCTAGATGGGTAGCAAAAAATATTGTTGCAGCAGGGTTAGCTGATAAGTGTGAAGTTCAATTGTCATATGCGATTGGAGTAGTTGAGCCAACATCTATAAAAGTTGAAACTTTTGGAACAGGAAAGGTGGATGAAATTAAATTGGCTGAAGCTGTTCAAAATGTATTTGATTTAACACCAAGAGGAATTGAGAGAGATTTAGAGTTAAGAAGTGGAAATTTCAACTACCAAGATTTGGCTGCTTTTGGACATATTGGAAGAACGGATTTAGACTTACCTTGGGAGAGAGTGAATAAGGCGGAAGCTTTAAAAAAATACTTAAACAAATAATACTATACAAAAAATGGGAAGATTCTACTTCCCTTTTTTTGATTTTAATGTTAAGCTATAAAAAAGATAAGGAGAGGTGAGTTATGAAATATTTATTTGTAAATTATCCTAAATGTTCAACGTGTGTGAAAGCTAGAAAATGGCTAGAAGAAAATAATGTGGAGTTTAACTCAAGACATATTGTCGAAAACAATCCAACAAAAGATGAGTTGAAGAGTTGGATTGCTCTGAGCGGACAACCGATAAAAAAATTTTTTAATACAAGTGGTATCCTTTATAGAGAGATGAACTTAAAGGAAAAGGTAGCACAAAATAATGAAGAGGAGCTTCTAGATATTCTTTCGAGTAATGGTATGTTAGTAAAAAGACCTCTACTTATAGGTGATGATAAAGTTTTAATAGGATTTAAAGAAAAAGAGTGGGAAGAGATAAAAAAATAAAATTTCAGTTGACAAACAAATAAAAAAATGGTACTATGATTGTATGGCAATAGCGCGAAATTTGCGGAATTGCCCCGTTCGTTCAGTGGTAAGGACAATAGATTTTCACTCTATAAACAGGGGTTCGATTCCCCTACGGGGTACCATTTGGAAGCATAGCTCAGTTGGGAGAGCACCTGCCTTACAAGCAGGGGGTCACTGGTTCAAGTCCAGTTGTTTCCACCATTTAGATTTTGAAAGCACGAGGGTGCTTTTTTTTTATTTATTGTCTGAAAAAATAAAAAAGAGTTAGTTAATATGGGGGGCATATTTAACTAACTCTAGGTGAAAACAGAAATATACAGAAAATATTTCTGCCAATGCTTCAATTGTAAATTAAAAAAAAAGAATCTGCAATAAAAAAATAGGAGATAAATTTTAATTAATCTATTTGTTACAACTGCTTTTTCAAAAGATTAGTTGTATCTAGTTTGTATGATTCCTTATTATTTAAAAAATTAAGAACATCTTCGGTCAAATCAACTCCACCGTAGATTGTGGCACTTTTCTCAATGACCATCTCTAAATTTTTTTGTTTTCCAATCAAAATAGCAACAGAATCTATTTCAAACTTAATATCATAAATAAAATTTTGTTGATCCTCTTGAAAAATTCTTTCAGAAGTTTCAATTTTTTCTTGAAATTGCTTTTTTAAATCGAGTAATTTGTTCTTATCTTCCTCTGTGATTTTTGAATTTGATTTAATAATTTTTTCTTGTTCTAATAAACTTTGTCTTAAGTTTTCAATTTCTGAATTTAATTCTAATCTTTTATTTTCAAGTTTTTCTTCCATTTCAAAACGCTTGTTGTATTGACTAAAGATGTATTCGGAGTCGATAACTCCAATATTGAGTGCAAAAGTTGAGGTAGCCATAAAAAGCAACAGAAATAAAACATTCATATAGATACTCCTTTTTGTGGAATTTTATTCTTATTATACATTATTTTGCCAATATTTGATATAATATTTAAAAGAAAAATAAAAAGAGGGTGGAAAATTGAATAAGAAACTAAAAATATTTTTACTTTTGATACAGTTGTTTGGTATTGGACTTTCTTTATATTATAGAAAATTTTTATTAACAGTCGCAGTAGTTTTGATGTTAATATATAATCTATATGTATTTTTTAAATGGAAAAATATAAAGATGAAAAATAAATTTATATTGAGATCTTTTATTGCTTCAGATATAATTTTGTTTTGCTTTTTAATTTTGATATTTAGAATGATTCAAATACAACTTTTTGACTCAAATAACTATAGAGAGGCAATAAATAAACAGATAAATATTGAGAGAAGAGAAGGTGGAGAACGAGGAAATATATATGACTCAAAGGGGAAGGGATTAGCATATAGTATTAATATGTATGAGTTATCAGTGGATCCTAAAAGGTTTGTTAAATCTCTAGAAGCTCCAGAAGCTTTGAAAGAATTAGTGAGTAAAAAATATATAAAGGATAGTTATAGACCCCTATTAAATACTATCAATAAACTTGGAAAAGAGGAGAGAGTATACAAAAGATTAAACAGAAATATTGATGATGTAGAAAAAAAAGAGATAGAAGAGATTTTGGAAAAATATAGATTAAAAGGTAAAAATATCATATTTTTAAGCGGTAGAAAGGAGAGACGTTATTACAAACCAGAACACTATTTCTTCTTGGTTGGAAATATAGGGTTTAAAAAAGGAACAGAAAAAGAGGGAATTTTTGGAATAGAACTATTTTATGAAAACTATTTAAAAGGGGATAAAATATCGAGAATTATCCCAAGTATTAGAAGTTTGGGAATAGGATTACCGACATCTAACGCTAGGACAAAAGTTAATTTGGATGGTATGAATATCCATCTGACTGTAGATAATGATCTACAATATATTTTAAATGATGAGATGGAAAAACAATTTAAGAAGACAAATTCAGAAGAAGCGTACGCTATTTTAATGGACCCAAATAACGGAAAAATATTGGCAACATCATTTTTTAGAAAGAACAAAAAAAATGTTGCCAATCCAATATTTCAATCTCAGGTAGAACCTGGTTCTATATTTAAACCTCTTATAATAGCAGCGGCATTGCAAGAACAAAAAATAAGAAGAAATACTAACTTTGACATTGGAAATGGAACGATAACGAAATATAAACATACTATAAAAGAGAGTAGCCGAAGTGTAAAAGGAGTTTTAACAACAGAGGAGATACTTAAAAAATCAAGTAATGTAGGTATGGTGTTAATAGGGGATAAGTTTACAAATGAAGAGTTTGATAGTTATTTAGAGAAATTTGGTTTATATAATAAAACAGGAGTTGATTATCCTTATGAAAAAAAACCAAGAAGAGATCCTGTAAAAAGATGGAATGGATTGAAGAAGAGTACTATGTCTTTTGGACAAGGAATAGCTGTAACTCCTATTCAGATGATAACAGCTTTTTCAGCAGTAATTAACGGTGGAATAATGTATCAACCATATATAGTAGATAAAATAACTGATAGAGATGGACTAGTAGTTAGAAGAAATTTACCGATACAAAAAGGGCGGGTTTTAACAGAAGAGATTTCTAAAGAATTGAGAGCAATGATGGAATTAGCGGTGTTAGAGGGAACTGTAAAAAAAGCTCATGTTGATGATTACAGAATAGGTGGAAAAACAGGAACTGCTCAATACAGTGAGCACGGTAGATATGTGAAACATGAATATCTGTCATCTGTAATGGGATTTTTTCCCGTAGAAAAGCCACAATATATACTATTAGCTATGTTCTTTAAGCCTCAGGGAGAGGTTTTGTATGATAAATATGGGGGGACGGCAGCAGCTCCTGTTTTGGGAGAAGTTGTAAAAAGAGTAACAAAATTAAAAAATATCTATTCACAAAAGATAGAAAATATAAGGATTCAGGAAAAGAGAAGTTCGAAAAATTTGGAAAGTAACGAAGAGTTGGTTATAATGCCAGATTTAAAAGGATTAAGTGCTAGAGAAGTGATTGAGATTTTTAAAGGAAGTGATATCGAAGTTGAGCTAGAAGGAACTGGAGTAGTTCAAAGCCAAAGTCTAGAGCCCCAAAAAGAATTAGTTGATACAAAAAAAATAAAAATAAAATTAAACTAGGAGAAAGTAATGAGGTATTATAGTGTCTATATAGAAAAGACAAAAGATTTCTATACTTATGCCAGTGATGAAGAGAATATAAATATTGGAGACAGAGTTTTGGTTTCTTTTAGAAATAAAGATAGGGTTGGCTTAGTTATTGAGGAGGAGAAGGGGAAAGAGTACACATTTAAAGTTTTACAAATAAAAAAAATTTTATATGAAGAATTAAGTTTTTCTAAAAAGTTTATAAAGTTATTGCTGTGGATAAAAGATTATTATATGAGTCCATTTGATCAGGTTTTTTCCACTGCAGTGCCAGCTGGAGTGAAAGTGAAATATGAGGATGTATATAGAGCTAAAAATATTAGCAGTACTTTAATTAAAGATGAGGTCTTAGAATATTTTTGGAAAAAAAGTTTGGTTAGAAAAAAGACATTAATTGACAGGTTTTCGAAAATTAAAGTACAAAAATATTTGGATACAGGTTATTTGAAAGTTGAAGATGGTTGGTATGGACTAGAAGAGGAGAATGAAAATATAGATTTAGAGTTGAAGCTATATTTTCAAGAAAGAGTTGAAGTTGGAAAAGCAACTTTAGAAAAAAAATTTGATAAGAAAATCATTGAAAAGCATTTGAAGAATGAGACATTAGTTTTTGAAAGAAAAATAAAAAGTTTCAATGAAGAGAAATTGAGGAAAGAGATTGAAAAAGAGGGATATGAAGAAGATACTAAATTAAACTCGGAACAAGAAAAAATAAAAAATGGAATTGAAATCTCAAATAAAAAACATTTTTTAATAAGAGGAGTGACAGGGTCTGGAAAGACCGAAATATATATTCAACTCATAAAAAGAGCTTTAGAAAATGGAAAGGGATCAATATTTTTAGTTCCAGAAATTTCTCTGACACCCCAAATGGTTAAAAGATTTAAAAAAGAGTTTGGAGAGGAAGTAGCAATACTTCATAGTAGACTTTCCAATATAGACAGAGCTAAGGAGTGGTATAGTATATATACAGGTGATAAGAGAGTTGTTCTGGGGGTGCGTTCAGCTATTTTTGCACCTGTAAAAAATTTAGAATATATCATTGTAGATGAGGAGCATGAAAATAGTTATAAACAAGATACTACGCCAAGATACAATGCTAAATATGTAGCTATAAAAAAAGCTGAATTAGAGAATGCCAAGGTGGTTTTAGGTTCAGCAACTCCATCAATAGAAAGTTACTACTACGCTAAAAAAGGGATATTTCAACTATTTGAAATAGACCATAGATATAAAGATGCGAAATTACCAGAGATAGAGATTGTAGATATGAAAGAGGAAAAAGATAGTTTTTTTAGTGAAAGGCTTTTAGAGGAGATTAGAGGAGCACTTTTAAGAAAAGAGCAGATAATATTGCTATTGAATCGAAAAGGATATTCGACGTTGGTTCAGTGCCAAGATTGTGGACATATGGAAGAGTGTGAGCATTGTTCAATAAAATTGAATTATTATGCAAGTAACAGTAGTCTAAAATGTAACTATTGTGGTATATCAAAAAAATTTTTAGGGCATTGTTCCAAGTGTGGTAGTAACAATATATCGTTTAGTGGACGTGGGGTTGAAAGAGTGGAGGAGGAGCTAAGAAAAAGATTTCCAGTGAATGTAATTAGAGTTGATGGAGATGTTTCAAAAGAGAGAAATTTTTATGAAAATATGTACAATGACTTTTTGGCTGGGAAATATGATATCATGATTGGGACACAGATGATATCTAGAGGATTACATTTTCCCAATGTAACTTTAGTGGGGGTAATAAATGCAGATACAATTATGAGTATTCCTGATTTTAGGTCAGGGGAAAGAACGTATCAAATGATAACACAGGTGGCTGGAAGAGCTGGAAGAGGAGAAAAAAAAGGAAAAGTTATAATTCAAACCTATCAGCCTGAAAATTATATAATAGAAAAAATTCAAGAGAATAGCTATATAAATTTTTATGAGAAAGAGATAGAGAAAAGAGAAATTCTTTTTTATCCACCATTTTCAAAGATAATAAATATTGGTATATCATCATCCGAAGAGGAGGGGTTGGAAGAGTATTGTCATTTAATCTTTAAAGAGATTGAAAATGAAAAAGTTGAACTCTATGGACCTATGAAGTCTTTAGTTTATAAAGTAAAAGGTAGATATAGATGTAATATATTTATAAAAGGGGATAGAAGACAGATAAATGAATATAAAATCTTTTTAGAAAACAGATTAAAAAAATTTGATAATAAAAAATATAGGATTGTTGTTGATATAGACCCGATTAATCTAATATGATATAATATATATTGAAAAAAGGAGAGTTGGAGGAAATTGCATGTTATATGACATAAAAATATATGGAAACGAATGTTTAAGAACTGTAGCTGAACCAGTTAAAGAGATAACACCAGAAATACTTGAGATTTTAGATAACATGGTGGAGACAATGCACGAAGCTAATGGAGTTGGACTTGCAGCACCACAAGTGGGAATAAGTAAGAGAATGTTTGTAATAGATATTGGAGATGGAGTTATAAGAAAAGTTATAAATCCAGAGCTACTGGAGTTATCAGATACTCTTGAAAACGTGGAAGAGGGATGTTTGAGTGTTCCGGGGGTCTACAAACCTGTCAAAAGATCAGTGACAGTAAAAATAAAGTATTTAAATGAAAAAGGTGAAGAGGTGATAGAGGTGGGGACAGAACTTCTAGGAAGAGCGTTTCAACATGAGTACGATCACTTAGATGCAGTTCTATTTGTGGATAAAATATCGCCAGTTGCCAAGAGAATGATATCTAAGAAGTTACAGCTTTTGAAAAAAGAGGTAGGTAAAAACTGATGAAAAATCTGCTTTGGATAGTCCCATTAGTCATACATTTTGCATTTTTAGGGCAGAATATATTTAGGTCATTTGTTAAAATTGATAAATTAAAAATAGAGCAAGAATTAAAAATTAAACAAAAAAAAGAGATTGAAAGCTTAATTGTTAGATATGATGAGATGATTGAGAATATAAATAATCCCTTTTACAGAGAGAAAGTGGCTAGGAATCAGCTCCAAATGGTTTTACCGGGAGAAAAAATTTATAGATTGATTGAAACAAAGTAGGAGGAGAAATGAAAAGAGAGTTAGCTTTAGAGTTTGCTAGAGTTACAGAAGCAGCAGCCTTAGCAGCTTACAAATGGGTAGGTAGAGGAGATAAGGAAGCAGCGGACCAAGCGGCGGTAGATGCCATGAGAACTGTGTTAAATGGGATAAAAATTCAAGGAGAGATTGTAATAGGAGAGGGAGAGATTGATGAAGCTCCAATGTTATATATCGGTGAAAAAGTAGGAATGAATTCTTCTTCTAAAGAGAGGTACTCACAGGTAGATATAGCTGTAGACCCAGTTGAAGGAACAAGGATGACAGCACAAGGACAAGCTAACGCTATAGCTGTTTTAGCGGTGGGAAATAAGGGGAGTTTTTTAAAAGCTCCAGATATGTATATGGAAAAATTGATAGTGGGACCTGAAGCAAAAGGGGTGATTGATTTATCAAAACCTCTGATGGAGAATATAGAAAATATATGTAAAGCTTTAAATAAGCCATTGAATGAGTTAACAGTTGTAGTTTTGGATAAGCCAAGACATAAAACTATAATAAAAGATTTACAAGATTTGAATATAAAAGTTTATGCTTTGCCAGATGGTGATGTGGCTGGATCAATATTAACATCAGTTGTGGATTCAGATGTGGATCTGCTTTATGGTATAGGTGGGGCTCCTGAGGGGGTCATATCAGCTGCTGTAATTAAAGCTTTAGGTGGAGATATGCAGGCCAGACTAAAATTGAGAAGCGAAGTGAAAGGGGTCTCATTAGAAAATGATAAGATATCAGCATATGAAAAATCAAGATGTGAAGAGATGGGACTGAGAGTTGGAGATGTTTTAAAGATGGATGATCTTGTAAAAGATGATGAGGTTATTTTCTCGGCAACAGGGATAACAAGTGGTGATCTTTTAGAGGGTGTGAAAAGAAAAGGTAATATAGCTAGAACTCAGACTTTAGTTATAAGAGGAAAAAGTAAGACAGTGAGATATATAAATGCAGTTCATAATTTAGATTATAAACCTGAAGATATAATAGGATTAGTGAAATAATAAAATAGTAATTGAATAGAAAAGTAGAGAATATTCTCTACTTTTCTTTGTTACTGAACGAGGAGGAAAAATGTTTTTTTATGATGATTTTATAAAGAAAGTAGAAAAAGCAAAAGTGGACTATAAACCACTAAAAAAGTATACTCTTGAGGGAAAAAAGATGATTGTGTGGTTGGGTACTGGAATTCCATTAGTATTGATTGGAGTACTTCAAGGCTATATAGGCTATATAAAAAACTTCAGTGTACCCTATTTGGTGATAGCTATATTGTTATTGTTTTTAGGAGCTAAACATCTGAGAAATATTTTTAAATATAAAATAATCTTGGATTGTGAGAATAAAAAAATTTTAGGTCAAGGTTTGAATCTACCTTTTAACGAAATAGATACGTGCACCTTAAAAGAAGCAACGGTAGGAAAAAACAATAGATTACAAGTTATAATAAGAATAGTGACGAGTGATAGAAGAGAGATTATTATACCTTTAATTATGGGAAATAAAATAGATTTTATTTGTACTTTGAGAGATGAATTGAAAAGTAAGTTTTCGATAATAAAAGGGTAGGAGTGATTTTATGAAAAAATTGACTTTTTTATTTTGTTTATTTTTGGTGAGTTTCTCTATAATTTTTAGTAAAAGTACAGAAAGAGAGTTTAGAGGAGTTTGGATAGCGACAGTGGACAATATAAATTGGCCTTCTAAACAGGGAATGAGTATGGAGGAGCAAAAAAAAGAGTATATCGACATACTAGATGAAATAAAAGAATTAAATATGAATGCGATAATAATGCAAGTTAGACCTACAGCAGATAGATTTTATAAAAAAGTTAATAAAGAACCATGGTCTAAATACATAACAGGCGAAAGCGGAAAAGACCCAGGTTATGATCCATTGGAGTTTTTTATAGAGGAAGCTCACAAGAGAAATTTGGAATTTCATGCGTGGTTCAATCCGTACAGAATAACACTAAAAAATAATGAAAAAATTCCTGAGAATCATATAGCAAAAAAGAATCCTAATTGGGTAATAGAATATGGTGGGAAATACTATTATGATCCTGGTAATCCAAAGGCAAGAGAGTTCACGGAGGATGTTATTGTGGATGTGGTAAAAAACTACAATATAGATGGAGTTCATATGGATGATTATTTCTATCCATATCCTGTGTTGGATAAAAATAAAAAAGTTGTTCCTTTTGGAGACAATAAAAGTTATAAGCTATATGGGAAAGGGATGAGGCTTGAAGATTGGAGAAGGAAAAATACCGATACTTTTGTAAGAGAATTGTCAAAAAAAATAAAGAAAGCTAAGCCCTATGTAAAATTTGGAATAAGTCCTTTTGGTGTTTGGAGAAATGATGATAAGGACCCGACTGGATCAGCAACAAGGGCGGGTGCGGAGAACTACGATACCTTATATGCAGATACAAGAACATGGATTCAAAATGAATGGATAGATTATATAGTTCCACAAATATATTGGGACTTCAATTTAAAGGTTGCTCGGTATGATGTTTTAGTAAATTGGTGGATAAATGAAGTGAAAAATAGTAATGTTCATCTGTACATAGGTCATGCAGCTTATAAAATTGGGAGCAGTAAAGCGTGGAAAAATGAAAATGAAATTATTGAGCAGATAACATATAATAGAAAATTTGATAATGTTCATGGAAGTGTATTTTTTGGTTTTGATAAGATTCAAAAAAATGCCCTGAATATAAAAACTAATTTAAAAGAAAAGGTTTACGGTACACAGATATTACCTCCTATGACTCCCTGGATAGATGTTGTGGCTCCAAAGCCAGTTGTCAATATAAAAGCAAAAGCTATAAAAGAGGGAGTTCTTTTGACTTGGGATGATCCAGCCGATAACTATGCAGACTATTATGCGATTTATAGAAGCACAGAGAAAAATTTTGATGAAAA
Organism: Cetobacterium sp.; assembly: GCF_977044495.1. Taxonomy (NCBI): domain Bacteria; kingdom Fusobacteriati; phylum Fusobacteriota; class Fusobacteriia; order Fusobacteriales; family Fusobacteriaceae; genus Cetobacterium; species Cetobacterium sp. Next base: position 68,887 of record NZ_CDRRQU010000007.1, read on the forward strand.
AAACTCTAAATATCTATTGGCTACTACAAAAAGAAAATATGGTCTAAAATATTTGGATAAAGATGTCGAAAAAAATAAAACTTATTACTATAAAATAGCGCCAGTAGACAGAGTTCATAATCAAGGATATGCGGTGGAAAAAATAATTTTGAAAAAATAAAAAAACTTTATTGACAAATAATATAAATTGTGGTACTATATCTCTGTAAGTGATGCGGGAGTAGCTCAGTTGGTAGAGCGTCAGCCTTCCAAGCTGAATGTCGCGAGTTCGACCCTCGTCTCCCGCTCCATACAAAGGCGTCATTAGCTCAGATGGTAGAGCACACGACTTTTAATCGTGTTGTCACTGGTTCGAGCCCAGTATGACGCACCATTTACCACTGCCCCGTTCGTTCAGTGGTAAGGACAATAGATTTTCACTCTATAAACAGGGGTTCGATTCCCCTACGGGGTACCATTTGGAAGCATAGCTCAGTTGGGAGAGCACCTGCCTTACAAG